>JBCDBX010000088.1:0-7391 GCA_039182865.1 Pseudomonadota bacterium | reverse complement strand
GTGCGTTAAAGAATATGAATATCACTAGATGCTTAAACATAAGGCTGGAAATTATATCTGGAATAAATTTTTAGTGTTCCAGGCATAAAAAAAGCCGCGTTTCAGGCGGCTGTTTGAAACATAAATGTTACAAAGTTTAAGCGTGAGAACCTTTCTCTTCATGAGCTTCATCGACGACTTCCATAGCAATTTTTGAGTATTCTTCACGATAGCCATCTAAGTCAGAGCCGTCTTCAGGAGTAAAATATTCTTCGGCAGAAATCCCTCGAGCTTGATCAAGTTCTATAAATTTTTTCTGCATTTCTAACATTTTTTTAATCTTATCTTGCTTAGAGCTCATCAAGCCCTCCAAACGTCTGTATGAAAGTTATTTGTAGATTTTAGTATAGGGCTTATGGAAACGCTGTATCCCTATGTAGCTAGCTAGAGTTAGTAGCCACCTTTTCTGCGGCTCTCAGGTAAGCCACCGATGCGTCCGCCTTGCTTACTTGGGTCTCCAGGGAACAAGTCATAGAGTGTTTTTGCGTTAACACTTTTATCACCCCACGCTTTAGACATTGCTTTAACCATGTTGCGAGTATTGGGTTGATTGCCTGCATTGTTGATGAATTCTTCACGTAAGTAATTGATCACGTCCCAGTGTTTATCCGTCAGTTCAAGACCTTCATCATCGGCAATCACTTGGGCTAAAGCTTCTGACCAGTCTTCAATATTGACTAAAAACCCACTAGGTGTGGTCTCAATAGATTTTCCATCAACTTCAAGTGCCATAATCTAATCTCCTATATATCTAGAGGGATGACGTCCTCTAAATTCTCATATTTTTTTAAATTAATTTTAAAGAAAGAGCATCGACTCTTTGAGGCGTTATTTTTCCTGCGCATCCCCAACCGCGTCAATACCCTTATGAGGTAGAAAAAGGCCGCAGCCGAATTTGCGTCCTGCTCCTAAGCCTTCTTGCTGTAGACGAACGGATTGAGTTGATTCCAGACCGTCAATCATCAGGCTTCGCACCGAAAATATTCTGTTTGGGAATGTTAGCGTAGTGGCGCGACCACTCATCATTTTCTTTGGATGTATGTTTTTGGCCCTCAAGAGCTCTGCCATTTCCTGTAAAAATGCTTCTTCATCTTCAACGTGATCGGCTAATATGTAACGTGCAAAGATCGTTGTGAGTTTTGATAATTTACGGATACTGGGCTTGTAAAATTCGATACTGGAATCGCAAATTTGGATTGTTTTCCCATCTAAATTTTGAACCTCTTGAATAAATTCTTGAGGTGTTCGTATAGTAAATAGTGTGCGTCGCGAAGGATAAATTAACTCGGTAGGATCAGTCGGACGAATCCAGCCATTACCTGATTCCGCACCATGAATTAAATGTATACCAGCAAATTCATGGTCATTTATCCAAGGTAGTTCTTTGATGATGGCGGACGAGAGTTGGTGAGCATGGTCTAAAGGTAGATGTGGACATTTAATTTTGAAATTCACATCAACGATATCATCCGGTACCTCGTATGCAGATTCGTTATCTGTATCTTCATTCCAAAACATAGCTTAACTACCACGTGCAGATGTGAAAACAGATTCTAGAATATCTTCCCAGTCTTCCGGGGTATCTTTAAATGGAGGTCTTACGTCCATCTGGAAAAAAATTTCTCCTTGTTGAGCGCGATTTTGTAATTCAAGCTTGAGCTCTTCGAAGCTTTGCATGCTGTGGTTTTGCATGAGAATTTCACTGAGTGCCAACATTAGCTAAATAACCTATTGTAAGAGCGTATACGGTATAGCAAGCGCTGCTTTTCAGGAATATTCCCATTTATAAAGGAGCTGCGACCATGCAGAATATTGTTACAAACAAATCCTTCACCGGCACTTAAGGCATGACGCAATACAAAACGGTTGTCGGCGAGTAATTCTTCAATTATTGAGGTTGCTTCATTTACTAATGGATCATCTTTCCAGATGATACTGCGCGTTCTAGCGGTATAGCGCATTTGCAAAGCCTTGGTTTGCGGATCTCGATAAAAAACTGGGCCAGTTTGTGCCGGTCTAATTTCATCAGGATTAGTATTGGCTGGAATAGTCATGACATCGTTTTGCATTAAAGCTGTGACAAGTAGCGGATCTCTATCATACAGATGGATATATATAAGCTCATGATTTATAAAGATATTTATACCTCCTGATTCCGCTCTGTTGATGCAATGTAATAAGAATGAACGAATATGTTTGCTCTGTTCGTTATAGTATCCATCAGTATGCCAATTGAGCATATTCGTGGTGTAAGGGATATAGCCTCGGGCCGAGCCTAAGCTGAAATTCATGACTCTTAGGGATGACACGCTGTCTTCATCAGCACAAAGATTCTGATCCAAATCGTCCATACTAATTTGCTTGCCTAAAGCACGAATAGAAGATTTGCTAGCTAAATCAGGCTCTTCTAGCCTGTAGATTGCAAAATTAATCTTTTCACAGAGAGCCTTTAACTGTTCTAATTCATCAAAAGTCAAGGACTCAGGGTCTTGAATTGAGACAACTCCGAGGGTCTTGGCAGTCGGCCAAAAATCCAGTTTTTCTTGGCGCCATTCTGGGTAATCAGATTCAAAATCGAGCATTTAAAGTTAGCCTGCTTATGTCTGTATTCTACAAGTTAATTTTCAGTTCTTTTGGTTCATTTTGCGGATGAGCTCTAGCATCAATTTTTGGCCGCTCGAGTATGTTAATTTGCAGTATTTAAAATCAATTAACTATTTGAAAAATAATGAAATAATGTTTGAACATCAGAGTTAGCCAATGTTGGTTATTATATTTATTTATGTAGCCATATCCCTGTCGAGATAACGTGCATATACAGCCGCCCCCCATAGGTAGGATTTTGCTGCATGCCCCGCAACTCTAGACTTCGCTTTAATAGGCAGCTGTGCGTGTACAGCTGTGAGCTTGTGGAAATTTAAACCCCAAAATTCGTTATGAGGAGAATAGCAAATGGCTGACCAGCATCATGATACCCCAATGCTTGATGAGTTAGAAAACGGACCATGGCCAAGTTTTATATCTGGATTTAAGCGCCTTCGCGATAAGCATGATAGTCCGAGAATACGTGGGATGGCTAATGACTTGTTAGGTCAGTTAGAACACTCATACGAAACTCGCAAGGGCTACTGGAAAGGCGGCACGGTCAGTGTATTTGGATACGGCTCAGGTATTATTCCAAGATTTTCTGAAGTAGGAAGTTCTTTCCCAGAATCAAAAGAATTCCATACATTACGCGTTCAACCTCCTGCTGGTAACTACTACACGACTGATATGCTTCGCCAACTTGGAGATAGCTGGGAAAAATGGGGTTCCGGTCTAGTTACTTTCCACGGCCAAACTGGCAATATTATGTTTATCGGTTCCACTACCGACAACACACAACACTTCTTCGATGAAATTAACGAATACGGATGGGATCTAGGTGGTGCTGGCCCATGTGTTCGTACCGGAATGTCATGTGTAGGCGCAGCGCGCTGTGAAATGTCTGCGTTAGATGAGATGAAAATTCATCGTGTACTTCTTAACAACTTCACTGACGATGTTCATCGTCCAGCTCTTCCATACAAATTTAAGTTTAAAGTATCTGGTTGCGGTAACGACTGTATGAATTCTATTGAACGTTCCGACTTTGCCATCATTGGTACATGGCGCGATGACATGAAAGTTGATCAAGAAGAGGTGAAGAAATTTGTTGCACGTAAAGGCCGTGAATATGTAATTGATAATGTCATTACTCGTTGTCCTACGAAAGCGCTTTCATTAAAAGATGATGACTCAATGGAAGTTGACAACCGTAACTGTGTGCGTTGCATGCATTGTATGAACGTGATGGTTAAAGCCTTATCTCCAGGCGATGATAAAGGTGCAACTATACTAATTGGTGGCAAGCGCACGCTTAAGATTGGTGACTTAATGGGAACAGTTGTTGTTCCATTCATGAAACTAGAGACTGAAGAAGATTACGAAAATCTAGTTGAAATGGCTGAAGAAACTATAGACTTCTGGGCTGAAAATGGACTTGAACATGAGCGCTGCGGTGAAATGGTAGAGCGTATTGGCCTTGTTAACTTCTTAGAAGGTGTAGGTATCGATGTCGATCCAAATATGGTGAATGATCCTCGCCAGAGCTCATATGTTCGTATGGATGGCTGGGACGAAGAAGCAGAGAAATGGTTTAACCGTAAAGCTGAAGAGAAAGCTGCAGTTGCAGTCTGATCTTTGTTTCTAGTTATTCGATAAGCGTAAATTTTATTCATTAAAGCACTGAAACCTTTTTATTAAGGTTTCAGCCTGAATATCAGGAGAAAAAGAAAAAATGGCACAAGAACATCGACCACCTATTGAATCTGGTTGCCCAGATGGATTCCAATACATGCATCCTGTTATGCGTAAGAATTATGGTGCATGGGATTATCACGAGCATCCACGTCCAGGCGTATTGTTACATGTCGCTAAAAATGGTGAACAAATTTGGACGGTTCGTGCGGGTACGCAGCGCATATTAGATGTGTTTACTCTTCGCACGCTTTGCGACATTGGTGACAAATATGCTGATGGTTATGTTCGATTTACTATTCGTTCAAATATTGAATACATGGTATCAGACGAATCTAAGGTACAACCAATGATTGACGCATTAGAGGCGGAAGGATTTGTTGTTGGTGGTACTAAGAATTCTGTTGCAATGATTTCACATACTCAGGGATGGTTGCACTGTGATATTCCTGGCACTGATGCATCGGGTGTTGTTAAGGCGATGATGGATGAGCTTATCGATGAGTTCAAAGAAAACAATATGCCAAATCGAGTTCACATCACCACATCTTGTTGCCAAATTAACTGTGGTGGTCAGGGCGATATTGCAATTAACGTTCAACACACGAAACCACCCAAGATTAATCATGACTTAGTGTCTAATGTATGTGAACGACCATCCGTTGTAGCGCGTTGCCCAGTTGCTGCGATTCGTCCAGCTCAGGTTAATGGTAAGCCTTCACTAGAAGTGGATGAGAAGAAGTGCATCTGTTGTGGTGCTTGCTTCCCACCATGTCCTCCAATGCAAATTAACGATGCAGAACATACAAAACTTGCTATTTGGGTGGGTGGTAATCACTCAAATGCACGCGGTAAGCCAACTTTCCAAAAACTAGTCGCTGCCGGTATTCCTAATAATCCCCCACGTTGGCCAGAAGCGACAGCAATTGTTAAGCGCATACTTCGTGCCTATAAAGAAGATGCACGTGATTGGGAAAGAATTAATGACTGGGTTGAGCGCGTTGGATGGCCTCGTTTCTTTGAATTAACTGAACTTCCTTTCACTAAATTCCATATAGATAACTGGAGAGGTGCTCGCCGTAGTCTTAACTCTTCTACGCATATCCGTTTCTAAAGGAATACTCATGAAATTTGGGATTTTAGTAAACGAAGGGCCATATACGCACCAAGCTTCGGATTCAGCTTACAAATTTGCTCAAGCAGCGATTGAAAAAGGGCACGAAGTGTTTCGTGTATTCTTTTATCACGATGGTGTTAACAATGGGACAGCGCTAGCGGTACCTCCACAAGACGATCGACACATACCAAATCAGTGGTCAGAGATGGCAAAAGATCACAATGTAGATTTAGTGTTGTGTGTTGCCGCTGCACAACGTCGCGGCATGCTTGATGAAGACGAAGCCAAGCGCAATGGCAAAACTGCAAATAACGTAGCAGAAGGTTTTCGAATATCTGGCTTAGGACAGTTAATTGAAGCCGGTATTCAGGCAGATCGTTTGGTAGTGTTTGGCGATTAAGGAGATAGGATCAATGGAAGACGGCGATCAAGTTATAAAAAAATTCATGTATATGAATCGTAAGGCGCCTTACGGAACTATCTATGCATTAGAGTCTTTAGAAGTTGTGCTCATAGCGGCCGCATTTGATCAAGATGTGAGTTTGGTATTTGCAGATGATGGCGTATACCAGTTAATGAAAGGTCAGGATACTGATGAAATCGGCATGAAAAATTTTTCACCGACTTATTCAGCGCTTGGCGACTACGACATCAAAAAGATTTACATCGAAAAAGAGTCATTAGAAGAGCGTGGTCTTTCATTAGAAGATCTTCAGGAGTTGAAATACGAAGATGAAGATGATGACTGGGCAGAAAAGGACTCTATTATCTTAGTTTCACGTGATGAACTTGCTGAAGTGATTGATCAGCAAGATGTCGTTTTTAGTTTTTAGAGGATTCAGTGATGGCAATGTTACATACAGTTAATAAGAGTCCTTTTGAGAGAAACACACTGGAATCATGCATTAGTTTGGCAAAATCAGGCAGTTCAATTTTGCTCACTGAAGATGGCGTGATTGGTGCTATGAAAGGCACTGCATATGCTCAGAAAGTAGCAGATGCAATGTCGAATGTTTCATTTTATGTGCTTGGCCCTGACTTAAAAGCGCGCGGGCTAAGTGAGAGTAATGTGGTGGATGGTATTAAAGTAGTTGATTACAACGGTTTTGTAGATCTCACAGTAGATCATGAATCAGTTCAATCTTGGCTTTAATTTTTATCTAACGGCGCTTAGCTTAAATATCAAACAGGAGAAACCAAATGCCTATAGAAGTTGACGGCCAAAGTTATGAAACAGATGAAGAGGGTTACCTCGCTGACCTAAACGACTGGAGACCAGAGCTAGCAACAGCTATGGCTCAAGTAGATGGTGCAGATCTTGATGAAAATCACTGGGAAGTAATTAACTTTCTGCGTGAGTACTATGAAGAGTACCAAATTGCACCTGCAGTACGTGTTCTTACTAAAGCAATTGGTAAGAAGTTGGGTAAAGATAAAGGTAACAGTAAGTACCTTTATGAATTATTCCCATATGGCCCTGCAAAGCAAGCCTGTAAGTATGCTGGCCTGCCTAAGCCAACAGGTTGTGTTTAAATAATTTTACGGAGAAACCGAGTAAGTATTTAAGGCTTGCTCGGTTTTCTCGTAATTGCGCTTAATTTTCTTGAGTCATGTCAGTTTTATTTGCGATTTTATTTTATGCAGCAACAGCCATCCTAGTTGTTGGTCTTGCAGTTCGTATTCGCAAATACATTAAAACTCCAGCCCCTTTAAAAATACCAACCACACCTGCACCCACCACTAAAGCGGGTGTTGCATTTCGTATGGTTAAGGAAGTCACTATTTTTGAAAGCTTGTTTAAATCGAGCAAGTGGACCTGGTTATTTGGTTGGTTATTCCATTTTGGATTGTTCTTAGTTTTACTTCGCCATTTAAGATACTTTATAGACCCAGTGTGGTGGTGGGTACAAATGCTACAGCCTCTGGGCAAATACGCATCTTTCATGATGTTGATTGG
>JBCDBX010000087.1:0-7417 GCA_039182865.1 Pseudomonadota bacterium | reverse complement strand
GGAGATGACACTCCTAAATCAAAAAAAATGCCATCGACTTTTTCATTTAGATTTTTGCTTTCACCCAACATGCTTAAGTTCGCAAAACTCTCATGAATTATCGTTACTCTTTTATCTGTCGAAAATTTTTCCTCAGCTATCTTTATTGCTGATATATCCTGATCTAACACAAGCAACTGGCCCTGGGTCGACAATTGACTCAAAAAAGCTTGGCTATGACCGCCTCGACCAAATGTACAATCTATATATGTACCATTTGCCTTAATCTTCATGGCCTCAAGTGCTTCAGGCAGCAACACAGGCATATGCTGCTGTCCACTCACTTTTACAAAATTATCCTATCCAGCACTGATTCATCATCGACAGAATTCGATTCTTCCTCGATCCAACCTTCAGTACTCTCTTTCCAGCTCTTTTCGTCCCAAAGCTCAAACTTATTTCCTTGCCCTAATAAAAAAACATTTTTTTTCAAGCCGGCAAATTCACGCAGTTCTGGTGGCAGCAGAACACGGGACTGTCCGTCTACTTCACAGGGTTTCGCGTAGCCAAGATAAAGACGATGCCAGCGCCTGACTTGTTTTCGAGCATTGGGTAAACTTAGGAGCTCTGCTTCAACGCGTTCCCATTCGGGGATGGGATAAATGAGCAAACAACGATCAATATCGACGGTAATGACCAAGTGGCCACCACATGCTGATTGAATTTCATCCCGATGCTTGGTCGGGATCGTAATTCTGCCTTTAGCGTCAATAGTTGTTGCGGTGATGCCTCGAAACATTCTGTTCTTATATCCCTGATAATCTCACAAAAAACCACTTTTCCCCACTTTTATACACTATAGGAATCAGCAAGGTAAAAAGCAAGGAAATTTAAGCCGTTTATCGGGAATTTTGCCTTTTAAGACAGTAACTTAGAGAGGTTTTTACAGTCTAGTCAAACATGAATATTCATGTGAATGAGGAGCTTGAATACACTTATTAAGAGTCTACTTTAAGTTTATCGAAATTGAGAGTCGACCAATAAGCCGGGTTCTGTCGTGAACAGCCATTCATCTGAGGCATTTGTCACCAAATACCTTATGCGACCTACCCGAGAGCCATGTGGACCACATGTTGCTTGCGCACACTCTCCTATTTGGTCTTGCTCCAGGTGGGGTTTGCCATGCCAGAACTGTTGCCAGTGCTGCGGTGCGCTCTTACCGCACCATTTCACCCTTACCCCCCAGTGGGAGGCGGTATTTTTTCTGTTGCACTTTCCATGGACTCGCGCCCTCCAGGAGTTACCTGGCACCCTGTCCTGTGGAGCCCGGACTTTCCTCTGCCAATAAGTGACAGCGACTGCTTCGATCAACTCTCAAGCTTACTCTATGAATTATTGACAATAATGTCACGCTCTAAACGGACAGTCACTCTCAAAACATGCATTTAATAGTAACCAATTAAGGCTTATGAACAATTGGAGTTCATTTATGTTCATAAAATTCTTTCGCCAAAGTATATAGGGCATTCTTTTGTAATGATGAGAGTTTTAAACCTAATTCAACGGCATCCCTGTGTGTTAATACAGGTGCTACTTTCTCAAAAAGTACTCTTATCTTGCGTTCTTCAACTTGTTCACTCGCAAAGCCAATATCTCCTTGCAACAGGATAACGTATTCACCTTTACATGGAATTGTTGAGTCTCGAAATTTTTCGATTAATTGCTTCAATGTTCCACTAACAATTTGTTCATGCAGCTTTGTTAGTTCTCTAGCGATCATTATTTTTCGATCGGAACCAAATGTGTTTTCGATATCTTCAAGACATTCAATCACCCTATGCTTTGCCTCATATAAAACAACCGCACAGTCCAACAGCATTAATTTCTCTAGTCTTTGAATTCGGGCAGATTTTTTTGGGGGTAGGAATCCTTCAAAGAAAAACCTTCCAGCATTAAATTCATTCACAGATAGTGCGGTTATTAATGCGCTAACACCAGGGATAGGCGTCACATCAAAACCATTTGTACGACATAAGTTAACAAGTGAATATCCTGGATCGCTGATCAATGGTGTACCTGCATCCGTGACCAGAGCGATATCTTGCCCTGCGTTTAATTTAGACAAAATTTCTGAGTCACGTTGTGCGGCATTATGTTGATGATACGAAAGAAGTGGCTTATTGATACCATGAGCAGTTAGAAGCTTTTTTGCCACTCGGGTGTCTTCTGCAGCAATTATGTCGACTGCAGCTAACGTTTCCAATGCACGCAAGGTAATATCTTTCAAATTTCCAATTGGCGTAGCAACAATATAAAGTATAGCCAAGCAATCGCCCCTAACAATCGAATTTAATGAATCTAAAAACTATTCAAACCATAACACATTGTGTTGCATTACTTCTTTTTGCATTTCTTATAAACAGTTGCGGTACCGACAAGGTCAGCAAACCAAGCACTGATGAAATTGAAATTACTAAAGCCGAAAAACTGATTCAAAATGGACAAGCCGCTGAAGCAGCCGATATTTATTGGGAGCTTTCTGAATCTTCGCCTTCCCCAAAAAAAGAACAATATCAGCTCCATGCAATAGAGCTACTAATCAAAACGAATAATTATGCGCTTGCACAACAACGTCTCAATTTAATTACTGACAGTAATCTAACTCCTGAATTGCTCACAAGAAAAAGAATGGCACAAGCTACAGTAACAAACTATGAAGGTAAGTACGACCAAACACTGAGCATACTTCCTGTATCAATAATCGATCTTTCACCAAAATTCAAATCCAATATTTTAGAGTTACGTGCACAAGCATTTGATGGTTTAGGTAATACATTTGAAAGTTTAGAAACCAGAATTGAGTTAAGCGATGCATTCGTCGACCAAAACGCATTCGATAAAAATCAGATGAAAATATGGTCTATCTTAACCCAAGCAAGTGAAGAGCAACTTAATGATTGGCTTAATACAACTAATGCTGAATTAATAGGCTGGATTTCACTAGCAAAAACAATGCGCGCGCCCTATGCAAACACAGAACAATTAAATTATGCGATAGATCAATGGCGCTATAATTATAGTAATCACTCTGTCAATAAAGCATTTATTGACGCAATCGTTGAAAGTCATCAAAACTTTTTTGTAATACCCAAAAGAATTGCTTTGTTGCTGCCAATGTCGGGAAGGTTTGAAAAGATTGCTGATGTCATAAGAGCTGGAATATCATCCGCTAGAACATTGAATAATGATTCTGAATATGAACCTGAATTAGTTTTATATGATACAGGTGATAACCCAGCTGATATCAATTACTACTATGACCTAGCAGTTAGGGAAGGCGCTGATTTTGTCATTGGTCCTTTAAAAAAAGCAGCAGTCGAAATTCTAGCTAAGAAACCAAACCTAACTATTCCTATCCTGACACTAAACTACTTACCACCAGGACAAATAGCGCCATCAAACATGTTTCAATTTGGTTTGCTGCCAGAAGATGAAGCAAGTCAAGTTGCAGAACGTTCTTCACTTGACGACAGGCACAATGCCATTGTACTAGCTCCTGTTGGCGAATGGGGTTCACGTCTAGCGGAAGCATTTGAGTCACGCTATACAGAACTTGATGGATTAGTCATTAACACGCAATTCTATTCACCTAAAGATACAGATTTCTCAGTACCCTTGAAACTTGCACTGCAACTAGATCAAAGCGAAGGCCGTTACCGAGAATTACGCTCAGTGCTCGGCCAAAATTTAGAATTTGAACCACGGCGTCGCCAAGATGTTGATATGATTTTTCTTGTTGCATCTCCTCGAGTCGCTAGATTGATGCGTCCACAAATTAATTATTATTTTGCAACAGATCTTCCGGTTTACAGTACTTCTCACGTTTTCACAGGTGTGGAGAATATTACTCAAGACAGAGACTTAGAGGACGTCATATATCTAGATATTCCCTGGATTCTGGATCCTTCAGATGAGCAGGAATTACTAGCTGAATTTCTTGAATTAGAAGCAGGTGATTCATATCAACTATTACCAAGATTTGCAGCATTAGGCGTGGATGCATATTACTTGCCTTTAAAACTTGCTGAACTATCCGCATTACCTCATGAACGCTATGATGGCCTGACCGGGAAATTAAGCATTCAAGAAAGAAACAAAATCTACCGACAGCTTAATTGGGCAGTATTTAAAAATGGACAACCAAATATTATCCAACAATTCAATATAGATACTTCATCTCAGCCGTAACGTGAGCCACTCTCTTATAGGAAAAAAAGCGGAGGATGTTGCGCATAGATTTTTAAAGAACAATGGATTGACACTAATTTCCCGTAATTATCAGTGCAAATATGGGGAGATTGATTTAATTATGCAAGACAAAGAGACTCTAGTATTTGTTGAAGTAAGATATCGAAAATCAGACAAGTTTGGCAGCGCTACTGAATCAGTTGATAGAAATAAACAACGTAAGATTATCTTTACTGCAAATCACTACTTATGTAAAACCAATACGTCGCTTGCAACCCGTTTTGATGTTATAGCACTTAAACCAAACGAATCTCCCCTGTGGATCATTGATGCATTCACAGCAGATGATGGATAATAAGCATATGAATTCCATCAAATTAATCGAGCAAGCTTTTAATGAAAGCATAAAGACCAAACAAGATGCACTCGCATTAATCGCAGGCCCTATTTCAGATGCCGCTTTATTAATGACATCTGCATTAGTCTCAGGCAATAAAATACTAACTTGTGGTAATGGAGGTTCTGCGGCTGATGCACAACATTTCTCTTCGGAGTTACTCAACCGTTTCGAACGCGAGCGTCAACCTTTACCTGCCATAGCCTTGACCACAGATAGTTCGACACTCACTTCTATCGCTAATGACTATGACTATGATTTAATCTTTGCCAAACAAATACGAGCACTGGGTCAAACTGATGATATTTTATTTGCCATTACAACCAGTGGCAGTTCTGCCAACCTAATACAAGCCGTACATGCAGCACACGAACGAGGCGTTAGAATTGTTGCGCTTACCGGTCGTGACGGTGGTGAACTAGGCGCACTTATACAAAAAGATGATATCGAAATTCGTGTTCCAGGGCCATCAACAGCACGCATCCAAGAAGTACATTTGTTAGTTCTACACTGCTTATGTCAGCTTATTGATCAACAGCTTTTAGGCTAGGAAAAGCCCATGGCTTTAAACTCCCAAATTCAATCAAGATTAAAAGAAATCTTCTCAGATAAGAACTTATTATTAGATCCTGCTGAGTGTTGGCCCTATGGATATGACAATAGCAAAATTCATCACCCACCCGAAGCGGTAGTTTTACCAAGCACTCATGAACAAGTAATTGAATGCGTTCATATATGTAATGAATATAAAATTCCACTTACAACTCGCGGACGCGGAACTGGTACTACAGGGGCATCCATTCCAGTCAAGGGTGGTGTCGTCCTTTCCTTAGAAAGGATGACCGAGGTTTTAAATTTTGATGCAGGTAATCGGACGGTACGAGTGCAAGCAGGCATCACCAACCTAAATTTGCAAAACTTTTTGAAAGCTAAAAATTTCTTTTGGGCACCAGACCCAAGCAGTGCGGAATATTGCACAGTCGGTGGAAATCTTGCATGTAATGCTGCCGGTCCACGTGCAGTTAAGTACGGAACTACCAGAGAAAATACACTGCAAATAAAAGCAGTCACTGGGGAAGGGAAAACAATCACTACAGGTACAAGAACGACCAAGGGAGTGGTTGGTCTTGATTTAACTCGTTTATTAATAGGTTCTGAAGGCATACTTGCAATCATTACCGAAGCCGAACTTAAAATTCTCCCGTTAGCGCAACATAAAAATACGATTCGTGCTTTATACAAAAACCACCAAGGGGCATGTAATGCGATTCAACTGTTAACAGCACAAATTCATATACCATGTGCAATTGAATTTATTGATCATCATGCGATGGAACTCATCCGTGAACATGGCAATATTGACTTACCTCAATCGGTACATGCCATGCTAATGATCGAAGTCGATGGCGATGAACAGACGCTAGCAATCCAAACACCTTTAATTGAAAAAGCCTTAAAAAATTCTGAGCTGATCGAAATTAAAAGTGCCAAATCAGAACAAGATAGAAAAGAGCTTTGGCACGCACGAAAATCTTTATCGCCCATTCTTCGCAATTTTGCCCCCAGTAAAATCAATGAGGACGTTGTTGTACCAGTACCAAACTTAAGTTTACTGATTGATGCCCTTGATAAGCTCTCACAACAATTTCAGATTCATATTGTGAATTTTGGACATGCGTGTAACGGAAATCTACATGTAAATCTATTATACGATGCAGAAGACTCAAGCCAAAATATCAATGCACACGCATGTTTAGAACAAGTATTTGCTGAAGTTTTAAAATTAGAAGGCACACTTTCAGGCGAACATGGTGTTGGGATTATGAAGCGAGATCATATTGAACAAGAACTTGGGCGGGATGAAATAGACTTAATGAAAAAAATAAAACGCCAATTTGATCCAAATGGCATTCTAAATCCAGAGAAAGGATTACCTCTTACTTAGCGTTTGGATCAATAATATTATCGGCTAGAGAGTCAGGTAGAAACCGTAAAACAGCTATACCCACGACCACTAGAATTAGTGATAAAGCGACTCCGCCAAATCCCAGCAATATTTCCCAAATACTTGGGGAATATTCGCTGACAACACCGTCAAAGAAGGAACTACTGACTTCCATGCCAGGAAACATTTCTAATGGAAATGCCTGGCCACCGACCAAAAGCACATAGAGTTGGGATAAACCACCGATAATCACCAAGACGCAGGCTGTTCCCAGTGAGTAGCGACACTTCCTAGTTTGCGGCATGTAAATCATGGCTAACGGGATCAATCCTCCTATCAAAACCTGACCAATCCAGAACAGATTGGTATAAACACCGCCATCTAAAAGAATGAAGCGCTCAACCGAATGTTGGCCCGTCATATATAAGTTTGTTAAATGGTATACCGCCACGAAATACAACACACTAGCAACGAAGACACCTAAAAGGTTGCGCAATTTGTTGAGGATATAATCTCCCAAAGGACGATCTGTCCATGCGTAGGTAGTCATCAGCACCAAAATATAAATTGCCATTCCAAAGGCAAACGACATGATAATAAACATAGGCGCGAGCAAGGCAGAATCATAAGCACTACGTGCAACCAAAAAACCGAAAATAGACCCTGTACCTGTGGTTAGAATCAATCGCCAGATAAAGGCAACAAGTCCTGCTTTCTTGCTGTATTTCATCATTGGATAATCCATCATCCACCATAGATAAACCCCTACAATGGCAAAAAAGCCTGTATAGAGAAATATATTCCACGCAAAAATAGATTTAAAATTATAAGTCGTCATTGCCACAATC
>JBCDBX010000086.1:0-7421 GCA_039182865.1 Pseudomonadota bacterium | reverse complement strand
CCATTATGACCCCCATGCCCACCACTCCATTTAATACGAGTTGTTCCAGGCGGAATATCTAATTCATCATGGGCAACCAAAACACTATTTGAATCAATCTGGTAGTACTTGGCAAATGGCCCCAAAGACTCCCCACTTAAATTCATAAAAGTGGCGGGTTTAATTATCCATACACGATTACCGGCATGCTCAAATGAGCCCACTTCGCATTTAAATTTGGATTCATTTTTAAATGTAATATTGTGCTCGCGAGCTAATTGGTCCACAAACCAAAACCCGGCGTTATGCCGGGTTGCGGAGTATTTATCGCCTGGATTACCAAGGCCTACAATGAGTTGAATGGGGGTTGTCGCCACCACTGAATTCTCCAGATGAGCGATTACTCGCTATCTTCAGACTTATTGTCTTCTTCAGTTGGAGTTTCTTCATCGGTTGCTGAAGGTTCTTCTTCTTCAACGTTAACCTTGGTTGCATGCACATCAACAACTTGCTGATCATGTCCTTCACCATGAGTTAAGGCAGTCAGCACAACGCCTTCGGGTAGTTTAAGTTCTGACAGATGAATTGAGTCACCTTTGTTAAGATCCGAGACATCCACTTCGATGTATTCTGGAATATTTTTAGGTAGGCAAGAAATTTCTACTTCAATCATGTGATGACTAATTTGACCACCTTCTAACTTAACACCAGGACATGTGTCTTCACCAATGAAATGTAACGGTACGTGAATGTGAACTTCTTGATCATCGCTCACGCGTTGAAAGTCCATATGTAACACAATTGGTTTAGCTGGATGACGCTGCAAATCACGGACAATCACTTTTTGTTTTTTGCCTGTCAGGTTAACAGTCAAAATGTGAGAGAAGAAACCTTCATCTTCTAGACTGTGAAACATTTTGTTGTGATCAAGAGAAATATTCTCTGGTTCTTTGCCGGCTCCATACATAATTGCTGGAATTCGACCGGTTCGACGTAGGCGGCGGCTCGCACCTTTCCCCATGTCTTCACGCGGCTCGGCATCTATGATGTAGTCATTACTCATTAGATTGCTCCTAGTTTAATTACAAAAATCACAAACAGTCCTGCGACCGGCTTGTCTGTGGGTTAAAAATTATTTTAATCCATAAATAGTGTACTAACCGACTCATCATAGCTAATTCGACGAATCGTTTCTGCCAACAAACCTGATACTTTAAGTTGACGAATACGAGTACAATGCTTTGCTTCTTCACTCAGTGGAATGGTGTCAGTCACAACCAACTCATCCAATACTGATTCTTCAATATTAGTGACAGCTTTGCCCGACAACACTGGATGCGTTGCATAAGCAATCACTTTTGTTGCGCCATGTTCTTTCAATGCTTGGGCTGCTTTACAAAGTGTTCCTGCGGTATCGACTAAGTCATCCACTATGACGCAAGTTTTATCTTTTACTTCACCAATAATATGCATTACTTGCGCAACGTTAGCTTGCGGACGTCTTTTGTCAATAATTGCCAAATCAGAATCATCTAATCGTTTTGCAAGTGCTCTTGCACGCACCACACCCCCCACATCGGGTGAAACAACGATGAGATTGGGATGTTTTTGTTTATAGATATCACCGAGTAATACAGGTGAAGCATAAACATTATCGACCGGCACATCAAAAAACCCTTGTATCTGGTCTGCATGTAAGTCCACAGTTAGAACACGATCCGCACCAATATGCGAAATCATATTCGCCACCACTTTTGCGGATATCGGGACGCGCATCGAACGCACTCTGCGGTCTTGACGAGAATAACCAAAATATGGAATGACGGCAGTGATGCGATCTGCGGAAGCACGGCGAAGAGCATCAATCATGATCATCAATTCCATTATATTGTCATTCGTTGGCATCCCTGTCGGTTGCACAATAAATACATCACGCCCACGCACGTTCTCTTGAATTTCTACTTGAATCTCTCCATCACTAAACGAGCTCACCATAGCTTTGCCAAGTGGAATGTTAAGCTTTTCAACAATGTCTTGTGACAGCTGTCGATGAGCATTGCCTGTAAAAACCATCAAGCGACTGTCTTCGTATCTAGAATGCATTTGGTTCACGTTCTATTTTTCAATATTAATTAGCATAATGGCTGGGCCGGCAGGATTCGAACCTGCGAATGCTGGGATCAAAACCCAGTGCCTTACCGCTTGGCGACGGCCCAAAAATGTTCACATTGAATCTTTATTTTTCTGCCTTTAACAGCTGAGAATTTAAAGGTGATTCATTTCTACCTTGCACTAAGTATGTCGCGATTCCTTCGGGACATTCCGATTGTGCTCTCAGAGCGGTATTTTCATCTTCAAAAGCAGCCACTACACAGCCACCGCTTCCGCTCAGGAAGGGCGAACTATACCGGTTTAAGTAGTTGAATACTCTATCAATTTTAGGATACCGAGCTCGTACGATCGGCTCAAAAACATTGCCGAACGCCCCTGGTTCAGGGGGGCATATTGTGAGCGTGGGGCTATTACGTGTCAATTGGGAATCTGCAAACATTTCGGCAGTGCTGACATGCTCTCCCGCATCGGCAATTAGATAAAAATTTTCGCGAGGATTAATCGCTGAGAACTGCTCACCAATCCCCTCAGCCCATGCAGCAAATCCATAAATAAAAATTGGTACATCTGCGCCTAACGAGACCGCCAACTCTGCAAGCTCTTCTTGGCTGGTGTTTATGCCCCATAATTTATTCAGCACTCTTAGTGTCGTGGCAGCATTGGAGCTCGCACCTCCCAAACCACCACCGATTGGGATAACTTTGTTTAAGCGGATTTCAACTCCGTACGTAACACCATAATGCTTTTGTAACAAACGTGCTGCTCTTATAGATAAGTCATTGTCTGTCGGAATATTTGGAATATCAGTTGCACGTGAAATAGAACTATCTTTATTGATCGAAAAAATCAATTCATCACATATATCGATAAACTGAAATGCCGTTTGTAATTCATGCATTCCATCTTGACGTTGTGCAGTGATTCTTAAGAAGAGATTAATCTTTGCGGGTGATAGCCAAACTTCATTATCACTCATGAGTCGTTTTAATATCCCAGTCATTAATATTGACGGTTAATTTCAAATCGTCATACGTTAATAACACCTGCTTAGGTAACATGAGATCACCATACGTGTGATAAGTAGGATAAGACATTTGCCAACCATTTTGTTCAATGCTCTCCGGGACACCTTGATCTCCCAATACAAATGATTCTAGTTCATCGCCTGGTTCCGGAAGCCCGCGTAGCCAATATCTCATACCCTCAAGAGGAATGCGCAGCCCCGCCACTTTATCAAGTAATTCTTCAGCTGATTCACCTTGATAAGTTTTTCCCTTGGATGTTTTAGCGGACACTTGATCTTCAGAACCATCAATGACGGCAACCGTTCTACCAATAAAATCTCGCAAGCGAATTTCATAACTATCTTTCTTTTGATTCCAGTTTAATCGCGTTTTGAATTTCTCCTCAGAGGTCGCACCTATCACCGACATGCTCGCTTGCCAAACATGGTGGTTATATAAATATGTGGCATGGAGTCTCCATACTTGTTCAGGATTTTCAACAGGAATAGTTTTTGGCGCTTGCGCACAGCCAGCTAAGATTAATATGAGAGCTACTATTAAACTGATTTTCATTTACTGAGGCTCAGCAAACTATTTTATAATTATTCAGAATATTGCTTAATTAGCTGCTGTAGATAAGCATCATCGGGATGTCGGTCCATGGCTTCTCTTAACAGACTTCTGGCTTCTTCATAGTTGCCTTGCGCCCATAGTAACTCACTTAAGTGACCGATAATCTCAGCATCATCCATAAGTGATAATGCTTTCCGTAAATATTCTTCGGCTTGTGCATAATTTCCTAGGCGATATTGAATCCAGCCCATGCTATCGATGATTGCTGGATCATTTGGCTTTAATTCATATGCACGTTCAACTAAACGCTGGGCTTCATCAATTCTTAAGCCTCGCTCTGCAAGGGTGTAGCCTAATGCATTCAGAGCATTGGCATTATCTGGATCACCTTGCAAAATAGTTTGCAGATCTGACTCAAGTAAATCTATACGATCAAGACTATCGGCAGTTAAAGCCCGTGCGTAGAGCAAATCAGGATGGCGCGGATACTCAAGCAACCCCTGACTGTAAATGTCATAAGCCTGTTGATATTCTTCCTGCTGTAATAACAAATGACCTTCTGATAAATAAATTCGAATAACGTCTTCATGGCTTAATACCTCACTGCGCACTTTTTTTAGATGTGCACGTGCTTTAGCAAGGCCATAATTTGCTGCATACAATTCGGCGAGACGCATAGAAGAATCTAAATAGAATTCTCCATAAGCAACTTCTTCATAAAGGCGTTCGGCTTCTTTACTATCGCCTTTATCATCCGCTATACGAGCGAGATAATAGTAAGATTCATCCAGTCGACGATTATCGTCAATTAATAGCTGAAAATACTTTTTGGCTTCTTCATAATTTTCAGCTTGTATATAAGTCAAACCCAACATGTAAGTAATATCAGCATTACTTGGACGTTGTTCACTTAAGATTTCAAACTGTTCTGCTGCAGCATCGAAGCGTTCATCTTGCAATAACATGCGTGCATAACCTAAGCGCAAGTCAAAATTGTTAGGGTCAGAATTAACTAATTCGCCCATGTCTTGAAATGCACTCTCCTGATCACCTAATTCATTCAAGGCGCGTGCTCGTAGAACACGAGCTTCGGTTAAGCTTGGATCAAAACCCAGAGCCAATTCACTTTGATCAATTGCCAAATGATATTTTTTAGCTTTCATTGCCAAATTGGCATAAGACAAATGCCCGTAAGCATTATCAAAATTTCTTGCAACCAATCGCTCCATTAATTCCAGCGCATTTTCTTCTTCATCAACACGCAATAAAGTTGAAGTGATTATGCTGTAACCTTTATTCGGTGAATCTTCGGCAGCATCCATAACCCTGCCAAAATGAATTTCAGCTTGGTCGATATCGCCTTCACGCAAATACAAAATACCTAAAACTTGTTGAGCTTCGATATTCCCAGGTTGGACATCTGCCCATCGATTTGCAGCTTTTTTAGCAAGCGGCCAATCTTTTGCAAAGATGGCGATACGCATAGCACGCTCGATAATATCGGGGTCATCAGTAAGCTCAGCCGCATGACTGTAATAGCCTTTCGATGTTTCCAAATCTCCTAACTTGCCAGACATTTCACCCGCTAATACATCAAACATCAAATTGCTGGTGTCAGCATATCTTGCTTCATCTTCTGATTTGATTTGTATCGGATCTGTTACAGCTTGTTCATCTTCCCCCTTATAGGTAGAAATCGACGTACAACCAGAGACTAAAGTGGTAAGCACTACACTAGCAATTAGATATTTAGGGAAAGAGTTTTGAGGCATATATTTGGGGAAGTCGTTTGTCGTGTATTTATGAAGTTTCAGTAATTCTACGTTATTTCAGGGCCTATTACATGAGCGCTTTAATCGCCCTATATTACTTTTTATGCGTGTTTTGCACTTTAAATCGCCTAGATATGATCAAGGTGCGTTAAAATAATTCCCATGTCCTTACTGACTATAGGTGTTAACCATACCACTGCGCCGCTTGAAGTGCGTGAACGGATCGCTATTCCCGACTCGATCTTGCCTTCTGCACTGGACACTTTGATTAGAGTACCCTCCGTAGCGGAAGCGGCGATTGTTTCGACGTGCAATCGCACAGAAGTTTATTGCCATGTGGAGTCACAGCAAGAAGCATCTGATGATGCCATGCAATGGCTCAATGAATTTCATAGTCTGGAATATAACCAAGCAACACCCTATATGTATCAATACTATGAACAAAATACCGCCAAACATATGTTCCGGGTGGCGAGTGGTTTGGATTCCATGGTACTTGGTGAACCTGAGATTTTAGGACAACTCAAGCAGTCTTACCAAAAAGCGGTTGATGCCGGCACATTGGGTAAACACTTAAATCAGCTATTTCAGCATTCCTTCAAAGTTGCCAAAAAAGTACGCACACATACTTCGATTGGTACTAACCCCGTTTCAGTAGCATCGACTGCCGTATCACTGGCAAAACAAATTTTTGGAAATCTTTCGAAAAGAAGTGCCTTGTTTGTAGGCGCGGGTGAGACAATTGAATTAGCCGCACAACATCTCAATGCAACCGGGATAAAACGCATGACGATTGCCAACCGTGATATAAATCGTGCGCAAAAACTGGCAAGTAAGTTTAATGGCTTCGGTGTTGGTTTATCTTATTTAAGTGAAGTATTACCAGAAAGTGATATTGTCATCACAGCCACAGCAAGCACACTACCCATCTTAGGAAAAGGTTTACTGGAAAAGTGTATTAAACAACGTAGACGCGAGCCAATTTTAATAATTGATCTCGCAGTTCCTCGTGACGTAGAACCCGAAGCAGAAAATTTACCGGACATTTATTTATATAGTGTCGATGATTTAAAACAAGTTATCCAAGAAAATATGCAATCACGTTTAAATGCCGCTGAAGAAGCAGAGATAATCATTGATGATGAAGTTACAAAGTTCTATCAATGGATGCGTGGACAAGATGTAACAGAAGTTATTCGCAGTTACCGCAGCCAAGCCGAACAGCATAAAGATGAAACAATTGAAAAAGCCATGCGAATGTTAAATCAAGGTAAAACTCCTGAAGAAGCCATTCAGTTTTTAGGCAACACCTTACTTAATAAGATGTTACACACGCCTACCGAATCTTTAAAATCAGCAGGCGCAGAAAATCACCAGGAATTACTAGAAGCAGCAAAAACTATTCTTGGCATTCCACGCGAGTAATTTTACCCAGTATAATTGAGGCTCTTATGGAAAACTACTCTGCAAAGACTACCATTTGAGATAATCTTCAAACCCTTTGCACAATCAATCAAACTTAATTCAAATTGAAAGATTCTATTGTTTCTAAGCTCGAGTCATTACAAGATCGCTATCAAGAAATTGCCGGCTTACTCGCTGACCCTGATGTCATAGGCGATCAAAACCAATTCAGAAAATTTTCAGTGGAGTACTCCCAACTTGAACCTGTAGTCAAAACATTTTCAGAGTATTCAAATGTTCAGGAAGATATGGAAGCGGCTAAAGAATTACTTGCTGATGATGACAATAGCGTTCAAGAGATGGCACAACAAGAAATCAAAGAGCTCGAAGAACAAAAAGAAACACTTGAACTTGAATTACAAAAGTTACTTCTTCCCAAGGATCCTTTAGATAATAGCAATGTATTTATCGAAATCCGTGCGGGTACGGGTGGTGATGAAGCCGCTATTTTTGCAGGAGATTTATTTCGCATGTATTCGCGCTATGCAGAACAAAAGCGCTGGCAAGTCGAAGTCAT
>JBCDBX010000085.1:0-7448 GCA_039182865.1 Pseudomonadota bacterium | reverse complement strand
CTATAATTTCCGTTCGTTGTGAAGAAGCGATATAGAAGAAGTTCAAAATGTCACAAAAAAAGTTTCAACAAAAGGAATTGATTGAAGAGGTTAAGATCGATATCGATCAACCTCATGCAGCTAGACGATTCAATGAAAAACATATCAAAAGAATAATATTTGGCTTTATCGTTTTACTACTTATATTGTTGTTTTGGTTTATTGTCACCGCCAAAACGGTCATCGTTGAGATATCACCAGAACCTGATGAAATCGATCTGGCGGATGGCTCTCTGAGTATTAGACTGCAAAATCGTTATCTCGCACAGCCCGGTGAATACGAATTGATTGCCAGCAAGCAGGGTTACTATCCATTAAAAGAGAAAGTCAGTATCGGTATGATGCCGTCTTATACTTTTAAACGAACGTTGCAGAAAAAACCCGGCTTAGTCAGTATTAAAATTGATACGCCTGAGCGTGCTCAAGTCTATATTGATAATCAATATGTAGGTGTAGCACCGATGCAAGATATTGCACTCACGCCCGGCAGCCACTCGATAGAATTACAGAGCTATCGCTATCAAACTCTATGGTCCGAGTTGCAAGTGGAAGGTGCTGAAGTTAAACAAGAATTTTCATTTGCTATGTCACCCAATTGGTCTGTCGTCACTTTAGATTCTCAGCCGAGTAATGCGCAGATATGGTTGGATGGTGAGCGCTACGATAATACGCCGGCAGAGCTCGAACTTAATGCGGGTACGCATCATTTAGAAGTTATACATCCTGATTTTTCTGCGCATATTTCAGATTTTGTTGTATTACCTAACCGAGACTTAGATTTAGGCATAATCGAGCTAGATCGCGAACCAAGTTATTTGATTATTAAGTCACAACCTAGTCAGTCTGTTGTTTACGTTAATGACCAGCGACGTGGTACAACACCATTAACGATTAGTGCAACACCCAATATCGAATATCAACTACGCTTTGAAAAAGCAGGCTACCGTAGTTTGTCAAGAACTACTCAAGTGAAGACTAGTGAAAGTAAAACAGTTTCTGCAGCACTAAAGCCAATTCTATCGACAGTACATTTAGATATTTCTCCAATAACCGCCGAAGTAGTTGTCGATGGTGTGTCACAAGGCTCTGGTAATCAAACCTTATCTTTGACAACAGCACCTCATACTATTGAAGTGATGGAAAGTGGTTATAAGACTTTTGTATTGAATATTACCCCACAAGCAGGTCAGCTAGTGCATGAGAAAATCTCTTTACAATTAAGAGAACCTGTTGGAAATTTTCCTGAGCTAATAAGCAATAGTGAAGATCAACAAATGCGATTGATAACGCCAGGCGAGTTTGTAATGGGCGCATCACGCAGAGAGCAGGGTCGACGAGCTAATGAAGCATTACACAATGTTAAGTTGACGCGCAGATTTTATGTTGGCGTCAATGAAATAACCAATGAGGAATTTGCACGTTTTGATTCCAAGCATAATTCGGGTTCATTCAGCGGGGTAAATTTATCCGAACCTAATACACCCGTAACAAATATTACTTGGCAACAGGCTGCACAATACGCTAACTGGTTAAGTGAAAAAGAAGACTTACCGATTACTTATCGTGAGAAAAATGGAAAATTAGTTGCAGATGATCGACTACTAACGGGTTATCGCCTAATTACTGAAGCTGAGTGGGCTTGGCTAGCACGGGTACAAAATGATGGCTCATTACTGCGTTACGGGTGGGGTAATCATTATCCACCTACGTCTTTGAATGGTAATTATGCTGATCAAAGCACGGGTCAAATTATAGGATTGGTGATTGAGAATGTTGAAGATGGTTTTACTGGGCCAGCACCGGTAAGAAGTTTTGCAGCTAACCATCATGGTCTTTATGATATCGATGCAAATGTCGCTGAGTGGGTGCATGATTACTATACCATATACTCTTTACCAAAATCGCAAGTATCTGTGGACCCTTCTGGTCCTAAACAAGGTAAGCATCATGTGATTCGTGGAGCATCGTGGTTACGAGGGACAATCAGTAATACACGTCTGGCGTATCGTGATTACCGTGACAAAGCACGCATCGATGTTGGTTTTCGAATCGCAAGATATATAGATAAGTGAGCATTATGAAAAAAATATTATTGACTGGTTTGTTTCTATTAACGGTGTTTTTATTCTATGGCTTTGTGTCTGCTGAGGAAGAGATAGAAGAAGAGTCTGAAGCTGTAGAAGAACAACAAAATCGTAAACCTGAACGTGATAATACTTTAGAAGAATTTGTGCCTAGTGAAGAAGTTTCGATCGACAAGCCAGTTGCCTTTCCAGTGGATATTTAGCTTATGAGTAAAAAGATCCCAGCTGAGTTAGTATTTCAAGTATTTTCCTTATTAATAATTATCATCGTTGTGCATGCTGCATATGTCGTCGTGATAAGGCCTAATGCAGATGCTATTTTAGAATACCAAGCTGAACAAGTTGAAATAAACAAAGACTATGTGCCTGAAAAATCAGTGTATGTACTGATTCGGGATTTTGAACAAGAAGCCTGTTTTATATTAATGTTTTGGGCGTTGGGTATTATCGGTTATAAATTTGTTAGCATACTAAAAGAACGAAGTTTGCTAGAGTCCGATGTCATTCAAGCGACAGATGGCATGAAGTTTTTACCGCAAGATATCAAAGACTTGTTTCGAAAAGTGCAATCTCTCCCACAAGATCAGCAAAACTTTTTAGTCCCACGTGCATTACAAACTTCAATTGAACGATTTAATTCATCACAAAATGTGCAGGATGTCGCACAAGCGATGCAAAGTGTCTGTGATGCAGAATATGAACGTTTAGAATCGGAGCTTTCAATTATTCGCTATATCGCTTGGGCGATTCCTTCGGTAGGATTTCTAGGCACCGTGCGAGGTATTGGTGATGCTTTGGGTCAAGCGCATAAGGCTGTCGAAGGTGACATTATTGGTGTAACAGAAAGTTTAGGCGTTGCATTCAACTCAACATTTATTGCTTTGTGTATCAGTATTGTCTTAATGTTTATCGTTCACCAATTACAGTTAATGCAAGAGCGTTTTGTTTTTGATACGCAAGAATACTGTAATCGTAATTTGATTCGACATTTGCAAACTAAATAGCTTGTGTCTACTCGTGTTGCCATAGAACTGAATGACACTGGTTTTATTGTCAGTGATGGTGTGCATTTAATTCATAATTCTCCTGCCTATATCATTGATTCAAGAAATCAGACGTGGCTAGGAAATGAGGCACGTGAACGTGCTTATTTATACTCTAATGAATGCCAAAATAAATTTTGGTCTGACATAGCACATGCAGAAAATAACACGATTGACCAAGCAGTTATAAAATTGGCAATGCAGCATTTAGCATCTGTATGGCAGCAAGTACCATCTGATGTGACTACTGTTGTGTTAATCGTACCAGCGACATTTACCAAGATGGGTTTGGGTTATTTGTTGGGAATATGCAAGCAACTCGACATTCCAGTTCGCGCTATGGTGCACCAGGCCGTACTTTGTCCATATCAAGAAGGACATAATGGCGATACCTTGCATCTAGGTGTTCAATTACACAACAGTGCGATTACAAAGTTAGAAACTTTAGACAATGAGTTTGCGGCGAAAGATGTCAGGGTTGTCTCTGAAGTTGGTATAATCTCATTGTATACCCAATGTGCAGAGTTTATAGCACAACAATTTATCGAAAAGACGCGTTTGGATCCTATTTACAGTGCTGAGTTAGAGCAGCAATTGCATAATAGCTTACCTGGGTGGCTGCAAGATTCACAGAGATTAGATTCAGTTATCTGTCGACTAGAGCATCAAAATAACAGCTTCGAGATTGTGATTGATTCGCAACAATTACATAAAGTATATCAACCTCTCATTAATAACGTCTTAACTACGGTTAAATCGATTTGTGATGTAAGCGAAGCAATACTCTGTATTGCAGAATCTATTGATGCACAATTTGGATTTAAACGAAATGCGAGCAAATTTAATTTGAAAGTAAGGTCGCTGTTTGATTCTTATTACGCTAAACAAAGCTTTGAGTTTGATGAAAAAGAATTAAGCTATGATGGGAAAGTCTATCTAAATAAGCAGTTACCTTACAAAAAGATTTCAGATGAACTTACATATGTCAGCAGTATTGAAAAAACTTATTACGAACCAAATCATGTTCTGTTCTGTCATTATGCTTATCCAATTAACGATAAAATTTGCTTAGTTAGAACCAATTTAGGTGTTCTTGAGTTTGTAGATAAACCTACTGATCATAGTGACATAATTCTAATTATACTTAAGAAGTCTGACGGAATTTACATAGAGATTGATCCGCAAAAAACTTTAAAGATCAATGATCAATTAGCACATACTATAGCTAAATTATCTGTCGGTGATTCTATAGAGTTTGAGTCTTGTCAAGATCTATTGAACTTAATAGAAGTTAAAAGATAATGCGTCAAAGACCTATTAATGTTTTTAGTTTATCTTTTTTGGATGTTATGTCTTGTGGATTTGGCGCGATTATTTTGTTTTTTATGATCATTAATGCAGATACTGTAAAACGCAAGGAAAATCTTAATCAAAACTTGCAAGGAGAAGTCGAACGACTTGAGGAAGAGGTCATACAAGGGCGAAAGTATTTAGTCGAATTAAAGAATAGCATTCAAGAGAATGACGAAATTGTTGAAAACACAGAAGGTCAGTCAAAACGCATCATAGAGCAAATTCAACAAAAGCGGGAAGAGCTTGCAGAGTATGAAAACGACACTCTGGCACAAGCGCAACACATCAATAAATTAAAAGCGGATTTAAAATCTTTAGAAGAAGCGAATAAACGTCTTGAAGCAGGCGCCATTGACACTGAGAGTCAAGGTGAAAGCTTAGTTCATGTGGCAGGTCAAGGTCAGCGTCAATATATTACCGGTCTGACGATTAGCGGTGAGCACTTGGTTATTTTGATCGATGTTTCAGCCAGTATGTTAGCCGATCGAATTGTTAATGTAATTCGTAATCGTATTTTACCGAATCAAGATAAAATTCGTGCCGCAAAATGGCAACGTGCCGTGAAGACGATGGAATGGATTAGTACACGCATTCCACGTGATAGCAAATTCCAAGTAATAGCATTTAATGATGAAATTAAGAAATTGGGTGATCCGCAACAGGAATGGTTAGATGGAGGAAATCCTAAACATTTAAGTTCTGCCATCGGTGAAATGCGTCGCACAATTCCTGAAAAAGGTACGAGTCTATTTCATGCGTTTGAATATATCCAAAAACTTGAACCAAGGCCGGACAATGTATATCTGATAACAGATGGGTTGCCAACACAAGGTGAGTCAAAACCCTTTCGAAGTAAGGTGAGTTCGGAGCAACGTTTACGGCATTTCTTTGATGCCGTTGCTGAGTTACCTGGCAGTATTCCAATCAACGTTATACTTTTTCCAATGGAAGGTGATCCACAAGCCGCTAGCGCCTATTGGATGCTAGCTTCACGAACTAGCGGTGTTTTCTTTAGCCCCGCAAATGATTGGCCATAACTATGCGTAAACGTAATCAAGTTGAAGTATTTAGTTTGTCTTTCTTAGATTGCATTTGTTGTGGTTTTGGTGCACTGATCCTTTTATTAGTTTTGAGTAAAACAGCTGAACCTGTGATATTTGAAGAATATAGCGAGAACATGGAAAGCATCGTCGCCAAATTACAGGAGGAGTTATTTGAAATCCGCGGTGAAACTTATGTTCTAAATCGTGAACTGATTAGTAAAAAAGAACAAGTGTCTGAAGAGAAAATTAAAATCGCACGTTTGCAGGGAGATTTGTCATCAATTGAAGGTCAGTTTGAAACAAGCCAGGATGATGCAGCGGTACAGAATATACTAAGTGGAAGATTAACATCTGCACGCCAAGAATTAACAGAAGAAATGGAGCGCTTACAAGCACAGCAAATCGATTTCACCGTACCTGATGGCACAGTAGGTGGTATACCAGTTGATAGTGAATACATCATTTTCATTATTGATACCTCTGGCAGTATGTTCCGCTTTGCTTGGGATTTAACAAAGCAAAAAATTACTGAGGTACTAGATGCATATCCAGAAATAAAAGGCATTCAAGTGATGAACGACATGGGAGAATTTATGTTTTCCCAATACGCAGGGGAGTGGATTCCGGATACACCTGTACGCCGTGAAGCAATTCTCACACGAATGCGACGTTGGCAACCTTTCAGTAATAGTAGTCCAGTAGAAGGGATTAATGCGGCAATTCGGACTTATTATGCTAGAGATAAAAAAATCAGTTTATACGTGCTTGGGGATGAATTTACCGGGCCCTCGATAACCCGGGTGATTCATGAAGTTGATAGAATTAACCGAGTGGATGATAAAGGTCGGCGTAGAGTACGAATACATGCTATTGGATTTCCAGTGCAGTTTGATGAACGCAATCCCGACAATACTACAGGCCGACGTTTTTCTACATTAATGCGTGAGCTATGCCGGCGTAACGATGGAACTTTTGTAGGTTTAAGCAGCTACACGCCATAGTTTAGAAACCCGCTTTTTTATACCATTCGTTTGCTTTTTCTTCATCTTTCTCGATAAGAGTTCCTTGTTCATACAACATGGCAAGTGTGGTTTGCGATCCCGCAAGTCCTTGCTTTGCAGCTTTGGTAAACCATTTCACGGCTTGTTCTCCATTTTGTTCTACACAATCACCTTCCATGTACATAAAGCCAAGTCCGTGTTGTGCGAGTGCATTTCCTTGTTCTGCAGAGGCATGCATCCATTGAAAAGCAGCGTCAGGATTCGCAGCTACTCCTAAACCATTCTGATACATAATTGCACAGCGATGTTGAGCATCGGCATTGCCTTTCATTGCGAGAGGAGAGAGTAATTGCATAGCACGAGAGAAATGCTTTGATTCAAACGATTGAATACCACTTGCGAAATCTATTTCGTCCGCTTCGTCCATTTAAAATTCCTTGATCGATAATAAAATGTGAATTTTAAAGGAATCCGATAGGTGACCGAATACCTCTGTTGAGTCTCTATAAGGCCAAAGATAATTTGTTTAAAAACATGAACTTATCCGCCCCTCCATAGAGATATTTTGATGCCAATGGGCATTTTGTATGCTGCGCCTCCTCTATACTTTAAAGTACACAAATGGCTGCCGTATTAGCTGAATCTCAGCATGAAATTGATGCATACATGAAGGACGTTATCGGTCGTGTCGCGACGGGTCCGGAATATAGTAAAGACCTCTCTTTTGAAGAAGCACGTGCCACCATGCAGTTTATATTGCAGAATTACGCCGACCCCGTGCAAGCAGGAGTGTATTTAATTGCGCTGCGCATGAAGCGTGAAACAGAAGAAGAGAATGGTGGGAGTTTGCAGGCGGTTTTAGAAATGACAGACCGCATGACAGCG
>JBCDBX010000084.1:0-7485 GCA_039182865.1 Pseudomonadota bacterium | reverse complement strand
TTTTGCAAGATGAAGATACCGATCATTTGACTAAAGAGCAGTTAGCCAGAGCATTGGAAATACGTGAGTTTGCTAGCAATGAGTTAAAATTACCAGACAACAAGAGTTATTTAAGTTATGTAGCCTTAGATAGGCCTTATGTCAGCTGGGCGGTATTTGCGGCTCCGGAATTTTCCTTACAAGCTAAAACTTGGTGTTTCTGGATAGTCGGTTGCATTCCCTATCGTGGTTACTTTTCTGAAGAAAAAGCAGAGCAGTTTTCACAAAGCTTGTTGAAGCAAGGTTATGAAATTTATATCGCGCCTATTCCTGCGTATTCAACCTTAGGATGGTTTGACGATCCGTTGCTAAGCAGCATGTTAGATCAAGGTGAAGTCATTACTGCAAACTATATTTTTCATGAGTTAGCACATCAGGAAATTTATATACCTGATGATTCCGAATTTAATGAGGCATTTGCTTCAGCGGTTGCTGAGTTAGGAGTAGTAAGCTGGTTATATGCACAGAATAACCATCAGGCCTTAGAGAACTATTTGCGTAGACTGGAGATAAGAGAGCAGGTATATACCGTTACACGCTCTTTTCGACAGGAACTATCCACTATATATGCTGAAGATCTAACTGACAGAGAAAAGCGTAAGAAAAAAAAGTTAGCTTTTTCTGAGTATAAATTTAACATTAGGCAATTAGTGAATCGTTTGGGTGGGTCACCTAGCTATGCAAAGTGGGTATTGAGTAACACTAATAATGCCAAATTGAGCGCGACATCTACCTATCAAGAATTAATACCTGCATTTAAATCATTCTTTAAACAATGCGATGAAAATTTTGAAAAGTATTATCAAGCAGTCGCCCGTATGAGCTTATTAACAAAAGCTCAAAGACGCAAATCTTTACTCATGGATGAATGCTATATTGTTAGCGGCGAACACTCCTGAATCGATCTAAATTTAATGCACTTTTCTTTGCTAAGTACATAGGTGCTATTGCTTCTAGTGAGGTATCACAGGTGTTGCCCTCAGGACATACACTATCGATTTTCAAAGATTTATAATTATCCTTAGAGAAAGGTTTGCCAGGCAAATACTCAAATATTGAAGCTTGTAGCTTTGAAAGAAACATAGGCAGACAAATTACTCTACAAGAAATGCCGCATAATTTTGCCGTGTACTCCACAAGCTGCTTTAAAGTGTAAATATCAGGCCCACATAAATTATAACTTTCATTAAAGGTCGCTTTATCGTGAATGCTCTCAGTCATAGATTTCACAATGTCTCCAACATAAACAGGGGCAAAGCGTGCATCGGCACAAGCTAGTGGAAATGCGATAGGAAAAACTTTTAAAAGATTTGCAAAACGATTTAGAAAACTATCTTTAGGGCCAAAAATTACAGATGGTTTAAAAATCGTCACGTTAACTCTATCTTTACTAAAAGCCATTAAATAATTTTCCGCTTTGCCTTTACTTTGCAGATAGTAACTTGGACCATTTGGATCAGCATTTAATGCACTCATCTGGAGCATGCGCGTCACATTTGTTTGCTCACATGCTTGAAGTGCTGAGCGTGTAATACCAACGTGAACTTCATGGAACTGTTTTCCATTATTTTTGCGTTCGTTCAAAATACCAATCAAATTGATCAATGTGGTGCATCCATTAAGATGCTTTGCAATCTGATCTGTTGAGTAATTTTGAATTTGGTGGACAGATAGTGCTGGGAAAATCAGTAAATGACGGCAGTTCAGAACATTTCGTGACACTACTTTGATTCCATATCCTTCTTTAATTAAATGTGCACATAACTCAGTTCCTACGAAACCGCTACCACCTAAAATGCAAATTATTTCTTTTTGCTTCATATCTTTATTATATATAACTCGACTCATTCGATTAGAATATCATGAGTATACAAAGTTAATACTTCCAGAAAACAGAGAATATCTAGGCTTGTTTTCCCTGTTAATTTGCGCTAAATATATTGACTGGCCCCAAAGCGCGAAAATTCATTTAGAAATTACATATTGGAGTATTGCTGTGAGTGAAAAGATCACACACATTTCAGATTCATCATTTGAACAGGAAGTTTTACAGAACGATCAGCCAGTACTCGTCGATTATTGGGCTGAATGGTGTGGTCCATGCAAGATGATTGCGCCAATTCTGGATGAAATCGCAGATGAGTATGAAGGTAAGTTAAAAATTACCAAATTAAATATTGATGACAACCCAGCTACTCCACCAAAGTTTGGTATACGAGGCATACCCACTTTAATGATTTTTAAAGGTGGTGATGTAGCTGCAACTAAAGTTGGTGCTCTCTCTAAGTCACAACTCACCGCTTTTATTGATCAAAGTATCTAATTAAAATGACTAGCTACTAGCCAAGAAATGCTGCTCGGGGACCTAAAATTAGGGATTAAAGGCCATACTAAGACTAGACGCTTTTAAAAATTAGTGCTAACTTGTGAATAACTCGTTACCAAGTAACGCCATGCCCGACCGATTCCAGTGTCATAGACGAATAAATAATATTCCAAGAAAATAGAACCGGCCGTATTCGGCAATAAAAGATTTCAAAAACCCTCTCACGCGACCTTATTGAATGCGTGAATTTCCATAACTTTCATTAAAAAATTCACTTTATTTACCAAAAAACCAACTTATGAACCTCACAGAACTCAAGAAAAAATCTGCGGCAGAACTTATCGATATTGCAGGTACTATGGGCATCGACAATATCGCCCGCATGCGAAAGCAAGACATCATTTTCACTATCCTCAAAGCTCATGCAAAAAGTGGGGAAGATATCTTCGGCGATGGTGTATTAGAAATTCTTCAAGATGGGTTCGGATTCCTGCGATCTGCCGATTGTTCGTATCTTGCGGGACCAGATGATATTTATGTTTCACCAAGTCAAATCAGACGCTTTGGTTTGCGAACGGGCGATACGATTGCTGGAAAGATACGCCCGCCTAAAGACAGCGAGCGCTACTTCGCAATGCTCAAGGTGGATAAAATCAATTTTGATACGCCAGAAAATGCAAAAACTAAAGTATTATTTGAAAACTTAACGCCCTTGCATGCTGATGAGCAACTCAAGTTAGAACGAGGTAATGGAAGTACTGAAGACATCACTGCGCGCATTATTGATGTGGCATCACCCATTGGCAAAGGTCAACGTGGACTCGTAGTGTCGCCACCAAAAGCCGGTAAGACCATCATGATCCAAAATATTGCACAAAGTATCACTGCAAATCATCCAGAGTGTTATTTGATAGTATTACTGATTGACGAGCGTCCTGAAGAAGTGACCGAAATGGAACGTATGGTGCAAGGTGAAGTAGTGTCAAGTACGTTTGACGAACCTGCAAGCCGTCATGTGCAGGTCGCTGAAATGGTTATCGAAAAAGCAAAACGTTTAGTCGAACATAAGAAAGACGTGGTGATTCTTTTAGATTCAATTACCCGTCTGGCAAGAGCATACAACACAGTTGCTCCATCATCTGGTAAGGTATTATCAGGCGGTGTAGAAGCTAATGCGTTGAACCGTCCAAAACGATTCTTTGGTGCTGCACGTAATGTTGAAGAGGGTGGTAGCTTAACTATTCTTGCAACTGCGTTAATCGACACAGGTTCTAAAATGGACGAAGTGATTTACGAAGAATTTAAAGGAACGGGTAATATGGAGATTCACTTAGATAGACGTGTTGCTGAAAAGCGTATTTATCCTGCGCTTAATATTAATCGATCGGGCACGCGCCGAGAGGAATTACTTATCGAACCAGATGTCCTTTCAAAAATGTGGATACTTAGAAAATTCCTTCACTCAATGGATGAGATCGAGGCGATGGAATTTATGTTGGGAAGAATGCAGTCTAGTAAAAACAATACCGAATTCTTTGATGCGATGAAACGATAAAATAACCCTTTTATTTGATCGCTTTAAATCCAATATCTCTTCGAAAGTACATATCTTTCCAGCTAATTTTATCGATGGCTTGGTAAGCTCGATACTGTGCTTGTTTGATATCATCACCTAGTGCTGTCACACAAAGCACTCTACCACCTGATGTTTTAATCACACCATTTTCTTGCTTGGTTCCTGCATGAAACACTTTGATGTTTTGTGCATTTACAGAATCGAGACCTGTAATAGTTTCACCTTTTGCATAACTCATTGGATATCCACCTGCTGCTAGTACCACACCCAATGCAGATTGTGTATTCCATACTAATGTTTGTTTCTGAAGTTGATTTTTTGCGGCGTCATAACAAAGCTTTGTTAAATCACTTTCCATGCGCATGATAATAGGTTGAGTTTCTGGATCGCCAAAGCGGCAGTTAAATTCGAGTACTTTTGGTATACCCTCTGGTGACACCATTAAGCCTGCATATAAAAATCCTTGGTAGGGAAATCCTGATTTAATGAAGCCTTCAATAGTCGGTTGGATAACCTCTTCCATGATCCGTTTATGCAGCTGTTTAGTAACTAATGGTGCAGGTGAATAAGCACCCATACCACCCGTATTAGGACCCAAGTCACCATCATCTCGTGCTTTGTGATCTTGTGAGCTTGCAAGTGGAATGACAGTCTTGTGATCTACTAAGCAGATAAAACTGACTTCTTCGCCAGGTAAAAATTCTTCTATCACAATTTTTTTGCCTGCATCACCGTGAGCGTCGCCACTGAGCATAGCAGTCACTGTTTTGTTTGCTTCTTCCTGGGTTTGGGCAATGACAACACCTTTCCCTGCTGCTAGTCCATCAGCTTTAATTACGATCGGTAGTTTCTGTTTTTGTAAATAAATTAACGCAGATTCAATTCTGGTAAATTCTTCATAAGCCGCTGTAGGGATAGCGTTGTTCTGCATAAATTTTTTAGCAAAACTTTTTGAGCCCTCTAGTTGTGCTGCATATTGACTTGGACCAAAAATGATTTGACCAGCTGATTGGAATTTATCTACGATTCCTGCAACCAAAGGTGCTTCAGGACCCACGACAGTTAAATCAATCACGTTGTTTTTTGCATATTCAAGAAGCGCATCAATATCATCACTCGATATGTTCACGTTTTCGATGTTCTTCTCTAAAGCGGTACCTGCATTACCAGGTGCGACGAATACTTTATGAGTATTTGGGGATTGGGTCATCTTCCATGCTAAAGCATGTTCTCTTCCACCACTTCCTACGACTAAAATATTTTTCATAACTATGTGTAATTAGGCAATATATAAAGCAATGCTAACGGTAGTGTAATAATAGCAAGTGCATTTCCAATAGAAACTATGGCTGAGACTTTATTAGGCTCTTGTCCATAACGCTGTGCGAACAAGTAATTCATCACAGCAGGTGGCAATGCGCCAAACAATAATAACGAAGCCACTTGTATGTTATTAAGTGGCACGATAAAAGTAAGCAGCATAGCGATGGTGATACCGATTGCTGGCGTTAATAATCCCACAATAATACCTAGTTTCCAATGACCAAGATTAGCGTTGGCTAGAGAAACTCCAAGTGAAAACAACAGTAATGGCACCGCAATATTGCCCAACATGTCGATTGGTATAAAGATAAATTCTGGAATTGATATATCTTGTTGTTGAAATATTAACGCTAAAATTGCTGCGATTATCGGAGGTGACATAACACTTCGGTACCATTTAGCTTGTTGGTCTAGCATATATGCACCTAAACCAAAATGAGTAATATTGCCGACTAAAAACAATATCAACGAAGCTGCAATAGCTTGTTCACCTAGAGCTAACGCCATTAATGGCAAACCGATGTTTCCAGCATTATGGAACATTAAAGGTGGCGCAATTGTTAAGTATTGTTCTTTTAAGAGTTTGATTACCGGCAGCGCGATGATTGCAGTCACTGTAACTAATATGATTGTGCTGAAAGCCAAATAAAGATAGGAGGCAATCTCAAAGTCATATTCCAGTAAAGCAGAAAATACTAAAGCGGGAATGAAAATATATAAATTTATTTCATTAATAGATTCTAAATTTGGTGCACGCTTTAGCCCCACAATAAACCCTATGGCAATAATTGCCACAAGAGGGAACATGATTTGTCCAATTTGAATTGCAATCGCCATACTGATGTCTCAGTTAGGACCTGCGTCGTATTGTAATATCAGCTATAAGCTAATGCCTGAAATGGCGAATGCCAGTAAACACCATTGCCATATTATGCTCATCTGCAGCCGCGATCACTTCATCATCATTGCGAGAACCACCTGGTTGGATCACTGCTTTGATTCCAGCCTGGTTTGCAGTGTCTATTCCATCGCGAAAAGGAAAAAAGGCATCAGATGCCATAACAGAACCAGCAACAGTCAGGTTTTCATCTTGAGCTTTTATGCCCGCGATTTTAGCGGAATACACGCGACTCATTTGACCTGCTCCGATACCAATCGATTGTTCATCGCGCACGTAAACAATTGCATTTGATTTAACAAATTTTACAATTTTCCAAGCAAATAAAAGATCTCGAATCTCTCGCTCTGTTGGTTGACGCTTGCTTACGATCTTTAAATCATCTTGTTTAACCACGGCGTTATCTTGATCTTGAACTAACAAGCCTCCACTGACTTTGCGTAAATCAAACCCAGTTAGCGTTGCGCAAGCATCACTACAGTCCAGCACGCGAGTATTAGGTTTAGTTTTTAGAATTTCTTGTACGTTGTTTTCTATCCCTGGTGCAATAATTACTTCAACAAACTGTTGATCAAGGATTTTCTTTGTGGTTACGGCATCCAGTGGTTGGTTAAATGCAATAATCCCACCAAAGGCAGAAGTAGGATCAGTTATATAAGCCTTTTGATAAGCTTCAGAAATATTCTCTGCAACCGCGACACCACAAGGGTTGGCATGTTTCACGATCACGCATGCTGGAGACGTGAATTGTTTGACACACTGCCATGCAGCGTCAGTGTCAGCAATGTTGTTAAACGATAATTCTTTTCCTTGAATAAACTTTGCTTGAGCAATACTACCAAGTGGTGCATTTGGTTCGGCGTAGAAACTTGCACTTTGATGCGGGTTTTCACCATAACGCAACGCCTGCTTTTTATTAAAAGTGAAGTGCATTGTATCGGCATAGGCTGACTCGTCTTGTGAGCCTAAATAATTCGCAATCATGCCGTCGTATTCGGCTGTGTGGCTAAAAGCTTTACGTGCTAATTCGTAGCGTGTGTCTAAATCTAGACTCCATTCATTTGCTTTTAATTGCTTAAGTAAATCTTGGTAATCATTAGGATCAACTACAACCGCAACACGTGCATGATTTTTTGCCGCGGCACGAATCATAGCGGGACCACCTATATCAATATTTTCTATGGCAAGGTCTAAAGTGCATTCAGGTTTTGCAATGGCCTGTGCAAAGGGATATAGATTAACAATTACTAAATCGATGGCATCAATATTGTGCTCTTGCATAATATCTTCATCGATATCTGCACGACCCAGTATTCCACCATG
>JBCDBX010000083.1:0-7507 GCA_039182865.1 Pseudomonadota bacterium | reverse complement strand
GCAAGTTTTATGGAACGCAATCAACTTACCACTGGCATTAATCAGTTTGTCTCTTCCTTATCGCTCGCACGAAGCGAAGCTATTAAATGAAACCAACGCGTTGGCTTGTGCCCAAGTACTGACGGCGAACAGTGTTCAAGTACAGGTTATGAGAATGGGTGGATAATTTATGTCGATGACAATCAAAACAATGTTCGTGATAACGACGAAGAATTAATTTGGGTGAGTGACTCATATGCAGCAAATTTAACCTTACGTGGTTCATCTGGCTACAACTCAAATATTCCATATTTGGCATCTGGCCGGGTTGGCTCGGGTATTGGTGGCAATGTAAGGCTGTGTATGGATAACGATGTGAAAAAAGCTCGCATGGTTAATCTAATTACTTCCGGCAGAGTAAGGCTCGCAAAATATAGTGAAGAGGGTGTTCCTCTAAATATCTCCGGAGACGCAATAAGCGACTGCAATACTTGATGAAAATGCTCACAAAGAACAAACAATCAGGTTTCACTTTATTTGAAGTGCTCATTGCGATTGTCGTATTTAGTATTGGCTTACTTGGATTGGCAAATTTGCAAGGTTACAGTATGTCGAGTAGTTACAACGCGCACTTAAGAACACAAGCAACGTCTTTGGCATCAAGTATTATTGATCGAATGCGCGCGAATCGAGAACAAGCACTTTCATCAAATGCTTATACAATTGATTTTGAAGCTAACCCACCTAGTACTTCAATAGATTGTTCCTCTGGTTGCACTCCTTCTCAGATGGCTCAATTAGATTTACTTGAGTGGAAGTGTAGTTTGGGAAGCTATGTTCAAGAATCATTTTGTGATGGCCTAGTTTCTCAAGCCACTTTGCCTAATGGCGATGGAGAAATAAAAGAAGTGAACAATGGGCAGATAGAAGTGACTGTTCGATGGTCTGATTCGCTCGGCGATGATCATAGTGTTGTTTTATTGACTGGGCTATAACATGAAGATGTGTAAACAATGGGGTGTAACGTTTATAGAACTTATGGTAGCAATGGTACTGGGGCTACTATTGTTAGGTGGTATTATTCATGTTTACCTAGGAACAAAAACAACTTATCAAGTGACAGAGGGTATGTCGCGAATGCAAGAAAATACGCGTTTCTCAATTGATATGTTGGCGCGTGATATTCGTATGGCAGGGTATATTCCGTGTAGTCAGCCTGCGGATAGCAACAATGTTGTTAATCCTTCTACAGATGATTGGTGGCGTCCAATATTTGATGATGGTGGTATCCAAGGATTTGAGGCGGGTGTTAGTACTTTTCCACCTTCAATTAGTGATGTAGCTGATGGAACAGATGCCATTTTAATTCGACGCGCAGGCAATCAAGTTGCCGCAGTAAATTTTCTGGATACCGTGAGCGATCAATTTGTTATGCAAAGGAGTTTAGGCACTTCGTGGTCTGCGGATAACCTCGAAGGAAGATTATTAATCGCATGTGATCCATCTCATGCATCTTTGTTTCAAGTAGGAGATGTTAGTACGGGAAGCACAACTAGAGTTTCTATCTCGCCGGTCTCCGGAGGTAAAAACCCTGGTAATAATTCAACTAATCTAGGTCGAGCATTTGGTAATGACGCTCACCTAGCCACCTATAGCCCCATCATTTATTACATAGCAGAGTCTAATTCTGGTGATGGTAATTCACTCTTCAAGGAATATATCTATGCCAAGAATAATGACGATATAGAAAGTGAAAGAGAAGAACTGCTCGAAGGTGTTGAGAGTATGCAAATTCTCTACGGCATTGATGAATCTGTTGATGGCGTCGCTAATCGCTATGTTCCTGCTGGTGTAGTTGAAGCTGCAGATGCATGGGGCAGTGTGGTAACTGTGCGTATAGGGCTTTTATTCGCTAGCGAAGATGGAATGCGTACTGCAGATGACTTTGATGACAATACTTATCTTGTCGCAAATACGTTGATAGATCCTACAAATGATCGACGTAAGCGTTATGTATCTTCCATAACAGTTAATATACGTAACACTAATATTTAAGGTCATCGCTATGGATAAACTATTAACTAAAACAAGGGCAACAAAAAATAAAGGGGTTGCATTAGTTATAGGTTTAATTATGTTAACCATGGTGACATTACTAGCTATTACTAGTATGCAATCCACGACTTTGCAGGAATTGATGTCTAGCAACTTGAAAGATCAAATGACTGCATTTGAAGCAGCAGAAACTGCTTTACGTGCAGCTGAAGAATTTTTAGAGAGTGATCAACTTAATTTAGGCGCTTTTGATAATGATCCATCCGATGGATTGATTACCAATTCATACGATGAGGTATGGAATGAAATCGATTGGTCGACACAGTCCGAACAAGTTTTAGGGATTCCTGGTGTAGGAACAGCCCCGCGTTATGTCATCCAGTATATCGGTCCTGTCAGTAATGATCTTAGTAATCCCAATATCGACAATGCCTATGGCCAAGAGTCTTCTACTAATTTTGTTGTTGATATGTTTAAGATTACTGCACGAGGCACTGGTGGTTCAGATAACACCGTTGTAGTGCTAGAAAGTATGTTTGGTATCGTCAACTAAACGACTTGCGATGAATAACATTAATAATAAATTTTTATTCTTCATAGCATTATTTGCATTAGCAGCGCCTGCCACTAATGCATTGGAACCAATCCCTGATATCGCTCAGGCGCCACTATTGTTAAGCCCTACTACACAATCGAATGTCATGATCCTACGTGATGATTCCGGCAGTATGGATTACGAAGTCATGACGGCTGATACATTGAGCTCAGGTTTATTTTTTGCGCCTAATCCAGATGGAACAGGTTTGTCGATTGAGTCCATTACTCATAGGCCAGGATGTGAACTTAGAGCGGCTGCACTAGGTGGCTATGCTTATGGAATAGCAGCACCAACTAATCTATATGTCGATAGCACGGGTGGTAACTGCTATGTGGCTGCACAAGACGCCTGGCGTTTTCGTTGTTCTACCTATAATTCACTCTATTATGACCCTCAGGAAATATATGAACCTTGGGTAGGTACGCGCAGTGACGGTATTGAGTTTGCTGATATTGAGGTGGATTTTTCCGCGGCACCTCTAGATCCTACAGATCCAAACTCTGCTACAGTCAATTTAATTTCACCGGATCCTGACACAGGAATAGATGCATTTAGATTTTATACATGTAGTCGAACATCCAATACTACTGATCCCAATTTCACATTAGATAGTGAAACTATTATCACAGCTGATTTTGCTGATATCCAAAATTTTTATAATTGGTTTGTTTATCACAGAAGTCGACAATTGCGCGCTAAAAGTTTACTTGGCGACTTCATTGCAAATGAATCTGGCACTCGTATTGGATTAGTTAATTTCAACTCCGCTAATTTGCCGGCTGTAGAAATGAATGAAAGCATCTTGTCAGGCAATAAGGCAACTCTTTTACAAACACTCTACTCTTCAAATCCTGTGTTAACTGAAGATGCTGTTAATATTTCCTCTCCACTAGAACAAACTTTTCAAGCAACTCGAGATTACCTAGCGTGTGAAGCGAGTAGTGTTTTCCCAAATATTGGTGCGGGATTGCCTGGAAATGAAGGTTGTCCCGCATTGAGTGCGCCTGCTGGTAGTTGCCAGCCAAATCATATTATTGTTGCAAGTGATGGCTTTTATGATCTCATAACAGGTGTCGATGACAATGATGCAGATGAGGGGGGTAATCCCTTTGATGGTGGATTTTTAGCAGATGGCTTTAGTAATACTTTCGCTGATGTCGCTATATCATTTTATAAAGAAGATTTACAAAGTGGCTTAATTGATGATGTTACACCCGATTTCCTTGATCGTATCTATTATGAAGCAACGCCTACGTTTGTTCCGCTAGCGAGTGATGCAACACTACAACAACATATTAAAACACATGCCATTACTTTCGATTCAGGTTATTTGAATAGTCAAATCCGTAGTGCGATTTGGTATGATCCAGCTGCTTTCAACCTTGGATTAGTAAAAGATTTATTCCATGCCACTATTAATGCACGAGGACAGTATTTTGATTTTAATCGGACGAGAGTAAATCAGTTAAGCAATTTGACCGCTACAGTCTCCGCCGATATAAGCTCAACCACACCTGTTGCAATTAATACACAAGCCACCGCAGATAATGCGGTACTTTATCGAACCTTCTATGACTCAGTCAGTCTCTCAGGTGATTTAGCTGCACAAGAAATCAATCCCGATGGGTCCTTAGCTATGACTTCCGACGGTGCACCCGACTTTTTATGGAGTGCGGCAGAAGAGCTAGATGATTTAGTTGGTATAAATGGCGCTGAGCAACTTAACCGAAATATTTTCACCTACTCTAGTAATTCAAGATCAGGCACTGCATTCCAGTATTCGGTGCTAAATTCTACGCAGCAATCGCAGTTGAATGATGGGGATGGTAATGGTCAATTACGTTTAAATTATTTACGTGGTGATACTGCCAATCAAGAAGATATTCTTGAGGGCCCTAATCCTGACGAGGATAAAATTTTTCGAATACGTCCTGAAACAACCAGCACGGGTGGCGGTGTTGTTCACTTTTCCAAATTAGGTACGATCGCAAATGCTGCTCCGATATTTGTCGGTACACCAAACGCAGTAGGAAGATTTGGTGGCGCATGGCCAAGTGCTGATGGTCAGACATATTTAGATTTTCAAACGCAGCAGGCCGATCGTGAAGCATCAGTTTTAAGTGCTGCCAACGATGGCATGCTACATGTGTTTGATGCCGAAAACGGTAGTGAACGTTTTGCCTATGTACCTGATCTTGTATTTTCTAAGTTATCAGTATTTTCTGATCCTGCTTACCGCCATCAGTTTTATGTTGATGCAACTCCGGCTATTAACGATGCTTACATCAGTGCCGATGGATCTGCTTCTCCTAGTTGGAACACTGTACTTGTTGGAGGACTTGGCGCAGGTGGGCGTGGTTACTATGCTTTAAACATTACTGATCAAGAATCTTTTACTGAAGATGATGTGATGTGGGAGTTCGGACCCGCAGATGATCCTAATGCGACGACAGATACAGATGGCAAATTACTTAGTGATCTGGGTTTGTCATTTGGGACACCCGTAATCACTATGAGTAATTCTCAAGATGGTAGTGGTAATCAAAGATGGGTTGCAATTTTTGGTAATGGATACAACAGTACAAGTGTGACTGGAAACGCAGTTATTTATATGCTCTTTATTGATGAAGGATTTAATGGCTGGAGTGGCGCAGGAGATTTAATAAAAATTGATACGGGCGCAGCTGGTATTGGCACACCTAATGGAATTTCGGATGTTAGAGCAGTAGATGTTGATGGGAATGGAACAGTGGATCGACTCTATGCAGGTGATCTGTTAGGTAATCTTCATGTCGTTGATGTTTCGAGTGCTAATGAGAATAATTGGAATGATTCAGACAATCGATTTATTTTATTTGAAGCAAGATACTCTGAAACCAATGAAATTCAGCCTATTACCACTAGGCCGGTCGTAGTGAACAACGAACGTGGAGATGGTTTTGTTGTCGTTTTTACCACAGGAAGGTTTTTTGCAGTAAACGATGCTACCGACACCAGTATTCAATCTATATACGGGGTAATTGACGATGGAAGTAATACGGAGGTGATTGCTAATAACCTCGTTGAGCAAGTATTAACAAATGAAGTTTTACAACAATCAGCTGATGATAGTATCGATGTTCGAGTAGTTAGTGATAATAGCCTTTCAATTAATGATGATGGCTGGTTTATAGATTTTGACGCGCTTGATTTGACTGATTCATTTATTGAATTTCCAGGTGAAAGAGCTGTTGGTGCTTTACAATTACGTGGCGGTACTATTTTTACCAATACCATTATTCCACTCGCGTTGAGTTGTGAGCCACCTTCAGGTGGATTTTCTTTGGCATTAGATCCACAAACGGGAACATCTGGTGGAGAGCCAATATTTGATTTTAATATTGATGGTGAGTTTGATGTGGCTGATAACATTATCGTAGCCGATGTTTCGCAGGTGATTGTGAGTACTCGTTTTGAATCTCCACCTTTGGATTCTACTTTCTTTAATGACTTTAGAGTGACGCAGTTATCGGATACTAGTATTGATTCAATCAGGGTCAATAACGAAGCAAACAGCCAAATCAACTCAGATTTAGAAGGCAGACAAGCATGGCGCGAGGTTGAATTCTAATGACTAAATTTCTTTTAATATGTCTTTTAGCTGTAATATGTTGTCAACTTGCAAATGCGGCGGAATGCAGGTTTACCGATAGCGGCGATAATTTAGTAGAGTTACTTGTTTGTCCTTCATTTGTGAATGCTGATAAAGCTCAAATCCGATTTGCAAGAATAGATAGTGCAAATGATGATCAAGTGTTTGTTGGTCCATCCAGATATTTATTAAATGCTGACACCATCGTATACGATCCAGACTTATTTACACCAGTAAAGGGTAACTGTATTTCTGATGAGGGCAATACGGCAGTTACAAATCATGTTGGGGAAGACGTCGCATTGATTCTAGAAGATGTTGGTCCTTTAGATGAGCGTCAAATAGAACAAATATGGTTGTTAAACTGTGATATCACTCAGGGCAGATAGAATTTCTTATTTGGCTAAAAAGCAATTTGGCGTCACCTTAGTTGAATTACTGATAGTAGTTTCTATTATTGCGATAATTGCATCGATTGCGTATCCAACATATCGAGATCAAATGATCAAAACACGTAAAACAGATGGAAATGCTATGTTATATACCATCATGCAAGAGCAACGTAAGTACTTTTCAAATCAAAATACCTATACAACAAATCTTATTGGTGAGCTTGGTTATGCTGACTCAGGTGATGGCACAAGTGTAGAGAGTGATGAGGGGTATTATTTGATTTCGGCATCTGTCTGCACTGAAAATGGTGATACCTTAACGATTAATCGATGTGTACAGCTTACAGCCACGCCGACATTTCCAACGACCGATACTGAAGACACCTTAACTTATAATTCTAAAAATCAGTAATTTCAGTTTTGCTGTCTTAGCTCTTTGGGGACAGCAAATGTAATTGTTTCCTCAGCTCCTTCAAGTTCAACTACTTTAGCCTCACAAAGTTGGTTAAGCTTATCAACAACTTCTTTAACCAGAATCTCAGGCGCAGATGCACCGGCAGTCACACCAATATTGTTTTTATTCTCAAGCCAACTTTCAAAGATATGTTCTGCGTCATCAATTAAATACGACTCGATATTATTTTTTTCGGCAATTTCACGCAACCGATTTGAATTTGAGCTAGTGATAGAACCAATCACTAAGAGGAGGTCACAGTCTTTGACAAGCTCTTTTACAGCATCTTGACGATTTTGTGTGGCATAACAAATATCAGCTCGCTTGGGAGATTGTATATTTGGAAAACGTATCCTTAACCTTTCAATAATATCCTTAGTATCATCAACTGATAAAGT
>JBCDBX010000082.1:0-7583 GCA_039182865.1 Pseudomonadota bacterium | reverse complement strand
GCATTGAACCTAGAGCGTGATTCAGTAGGTGCGGTGGTACTCGGTGACTACAAACATATTTCTGAAGGCGACAAAGTTAAATGCACTGGTAACATCTTAGAGGTCCCTACTGGTCCTAACCTACTTGGTCGAGTCGTGAATTCTTTGGGCCAATCTATCGATGGAAAGGGCCCAATTGAAGCAGAACTTAATTCACCTATCGAAAAAATTGCGCCCGGCGTTATCGAACGTCAATCAGTTAGTCAGCCGGTTCAAACTGGTCTGAAGTCCATCGATGCCATGGTGCCAATTGGTCGAGGTCAACGCGAGTTAATTATTGGTGACCGTCAGACAGGTAAAACAGCGGTTGCACTTGATGCCATCATTAACCAAAAAGGTACCGGCGTTAAATGTATTTATGTTGCGATTGGCCAGAAAAATTCATCAATTGCTAACGTCGTTCGTAAGCTGGAAGAACATGATGCAATGGCTCATACGATTATTGTGGCCGCAAGTGCATCAGAATCTGCAGCAATGCAATACATTGCTCCTTACTCAGGTTGCACCATGGGTGAGTACTTCCGTGATCGTGGAGAAGATGCCTTAATTATTTATGATGATCTTTCTAAGCAAGCGGTAGCTTATCGACAAGTATCATTGTTACTTCGTCGTCCACCAGGTCGTGAAGCATACCCCGGTGATGTTTTCTACTTACATTCAAGATTGCTCGAACGCGCATCTCGCGTGAACGAAGCCTATGTTGAAGAATTCACTCAAGGTGCAGTGAAAGGGAAGACTGGATCACTAACAGCGCTACCCATTATTGAAACTCAAGCGGGTGATGTATCTGCATTCGTACCTACTAACGTAATTTCAATTACTGATGGACAAATCTTCTTAGAATCAGATTTGTTTAACTCAGGATTCAGACCCGCAATCAACGCAGGTCTTTCAGTATCACGTGTAGGTGGCGCAGCGCAGACTAAGATTATTAAGAAACTTGGTGGTGGCGTTCGTCTAGCACTTGCGCAATATCGTGAACTTGCGGCGTTCTCACAGTTCGCCTCTGACCTTGACGAATCCACACGTAAGCAATTAGAGCGTGGTGAACGTGTCATGGAATTAATGAAACAGCCTCAATATTCACCATTAACAGTTGGTGAGATGGCGATTTCCTTATATGCAGTTGATAAAGGCTACATCGATGACGTTGAAGTCAATAAAGTCGTTGGCTTTGAATCTGCGTTACATGATTACTTACGCATTAACAGTAAAGACTTGCTTGATCAAATTAATGAGACTGGTGATTACAACGATGACATCGAAGCTGAAATTAAGAAAGCGGTTGAAGATTTCAAAGAAAACGGTGTTTGGTAAAGCTTAATGTCCAACGCAAAACAAATACGCACCCAGATCTCGAGTATTAAAAATACTCAAAAAATCACTAAGGCCATGGAGATGGTGGCTGCAAGTAAAATGCGTAAAGCGCAAGACCGCATGAATGCAACACGCCCGTATGCAATCAAAATCAAGCAGGCGATTAATCACCTAGCTGCAGCACATTCAGAATATAAGCATCCGTTTATGGTTGGCCGCGAAGATGTAAAGCGCGTTGGATTTATAATTATTTCTACGGATCGTGGTTTGTGTGGCGGTCTTAACATTAACTTATTCAAAGCGGCGATACGTAAAATTAATGAATATGCTGAACAAGGTATTGAAGTTGATTTAAGCATCATTGGTACTAAAGGCATGGCATTCTTTAAGCGTCTGAGTGACGTGAATGTAGTCTCACATGTTAGCCATCTTGGTGACACTATTCACTTGAATGAGTTAATCGGGTGCGTCAAAGTCATGTTGGATGCTTACTCTGAAGGCAATATCGATCGTTTGTATTTAGTTGAAAATGAATTTGTAAATACAATGACCCAAGCAGCCCAAGTGAACACCTTGCTGCCATTACCGACAGAAGAAGATACAGAAGTTCGCTCGCATCACTGGGATTATATCTATGAGCCTAATGCTAAAGATGTGTTAGATGCATTACTAGTAAGATACATTGAATCGATTGTTTACCGTGGTGTGGTTGAAAATGTCGCATGTGAAATGTCTGCGCGTATGATCGCAATGAAAAGCGCTTCGGATAATGCCGGAAGCCTGATTGATGAATTACAACTTGCTTATAACAAAGCGCGTCAAGCATCGATTACCCAAGAGCTATCAGAAATCGTGGGTGGCGCGGCAGCGGTCTAGAAAAGAATTTATACATATAGAAGTTACGAGGAAAAATTATGAGTACTGGTCAAATAATTGAAGTCATCGGCGCGGTGGTTGACGTAGAGTTTCCATCTAGCGATGTGCCTAAAGTTTACGATGCGCTTAAAGTCGATGCAGAAGGCTTGACACTAGAAGTACAGCAGCAACTAGGTGATGGCATCGTCCGTACAATTGCGATGGGAGCATCAGAAGGCCTAAAGCGTGGATTAGAAGTCAGTAACACTGGTGCGGCAATCAACGTACCGGTCGGCCCTAAAACATTAGGCCGTGTGATGGATGTATTAGGAAGACCGGTTGATAATGCAGGCGAAGTAGGCAATGAATCCACAATGCCCATACATCGTGAACCGCCAACATTTGAAGAACAAGCGGGCGGTAACGAGCTTCTAACAACGGGAATCAAAGTGATAGATCTTCTATGTCCGTTTGCTAAAGGCGGCAAGATCGGACTATTCGGTGGTGCAGGTGTAGGAAAGACCGTCACCATGATGGAATTAATTAACAATATTGCGAAAGCTCACTCCGGTCTATCTGTATTCGCGGGTGTAGGAGAACGTACTCGTGAAGGGAATGACTTCTACTATGAAATGAAAGAAGCCAACGTTCTAGATAAAGTTGCAATGGTTTATGGCCAGATGAATGAGCCACCGGGAAATAGATTGCGTGTAGCATTAACAGGATTGACCATGGCGGAATTCTTCCGTGATGAAGGTCGTGATGTATTATTGTTTATTGACAACATTTACCGTTACACATTAGCTGGAACAGAAGTATCGGCACTGCTTGGACGCATGCCATCAGCAGTGGGTTATCAGCCAACACTTGCGGAAGAAATGGGTGCATTACAAGAACGAATTACATCTACGAACACAGGTTCTATTACTTCTATTCAAGCAGTATACGTACCTGCGGATGACTTGACTGATCCTTCTCCTGCAACCACCTTTGCCCACTTAGATGCAACGGTCGTACTTTCTCGTCAAGTAGCAGAGCTTGGCATCTACCCAGCAGTAGATCCACTTGATTCAACAAGTCGTCAGTTAGATCCATTAGTCATTGGGCAAGAACACTATGACACAGCGCGCGATGTTCAAAATACACTGCAACGTTATAAAGAACTTAAAGATATTATTGCGATCTTGGGTATGGACGAATTGTCTGAAGAAGATAAGCAAGTTGTATCACGTGCTCGTAAAATTCAACGTTTCCTTTCACAACCATTTAGTGTGGCGGAAGTCTTTACCGGCACACCTGGTAAACTTGTACCATTGAATGAGACAGTAGCAAGTTTCCGCGCGATTGTTGACGGTGAATACGACCACTTGCCAGAGCAAGCGTTTTACATGGTCGGCAACATTGAAGAAGTGATCCAAAAGTCTGAGGAGCTATAAGCGAAAATCATGGCAACGATGCAACTTGATATTGTAAGTGCTGAAGCCGAGATATTCTCAGGGGAAGTCAACGCTGTATTTGCGCCAGCTGTGATGGGCGATGTCGGTATCTATCCTAGGCATACACCGTTAGTAACACAACTAAAGCCTGGTGAACTAAAAATACAAGTTGAAGGTGAAGAAGATCAATACATCTATGTCTCGGGCGGTATGATCGAAGTCCAGCCCGATATCGTTACGGTACTCTCTGATACAGCAATTCGTGCTGAAGCTTTAGATGAAAATATGGCATTACAAGTCAAGCAAAGAGCAGAAGAATCACTAGCAGATAAGAAGTCTGATGTAGACAGTGCACGTGCATTAGCGGAACTTGCTGAATCGGCTGCACAATTACGCATGATTCAAAAAATTCGTAAAGGCAAGGTTTAATGCTTTAAAATCAAGTGCTTATAAATCTTAAAGGCAGCTTTAGAGCTGCCTTTTTTATTTCTGCTGGGAAAATATTATTGAAATTATTATGTCCTAATCTCTTTAATTCTTTCGCCCGTCGTTTTTTGTTAACAAACTCAAGTCCAACATAATTAAATTAGTGTAACCTACTTGCTTTAATAGAATTTTTTATCATCATGTCTTTAATTGTTGTGATACTCGCCGCAGGCAAAGGTACGCGCATGCGTAGTCAACTGCCTAAAGTGATGCATGAAGTAGGTGGCAAGTCGATGCTTAGTCATACGATAACGACGGCCAAATCACTTGGCGCAGAAAAAGTCATCGTTGTATATGGCCATGGCGGCGAACAAGTTAAAGAATCCATTAACGATGACATAGTTGAATGGGTTGAGCAGGCAGAGCAATTAGGGACTGGTCATGCAGTGCAACAAGCAATACCAAATTTCACACCTCAAGATAATGAAAGCGTCATGGTGTTATACGGCGATGTACCACTTGTTAAAACGAAAACCTTACAAAAATTGCTTGATGTTCAGAAAAAAGATTCTATGTGTATTCTGACAACAAAGTTGGATGATCCATCTGGTTATGGCCGAATTGTGCGTAATCATAAAGGTTACATTCAAAAAATCGTAGAAGAAAAAGATGCAGATGATTTGACTAAAAGTATTTCAGAAATTAACACAGGTATATTATGTGCATCATCAAATCACTTAACTAAATGGTTAGGTGAAATTACCAACGATAATCAACAGCAAGAATATTATCTAACGGATTGTATAGGGCTTGCTGTTAAACAAGGAAAGACTGTCGACGCAGTTGTTTGTCCTGACTCATCAGAAGTTATGGGTGTGAACAGTCGCGCTAATTTGGCTGAAGTTGAAAAAATCTATCAATCGAGATTGAGCCAAGAACTTATGATGCGAGGCGTGACCTTGCGTGATCCTGATAGTCTATACATTGAAGGAAATATCGAAGTTGAACACGATATTGTGATTGAACCAAACGTGGTATTACGAGGAGATGTAAAACTTAGTAAGAATGTCTTTGTAAGCGCTAATTGTGTGATCATAGATAGTATCATAGCGACAGGAAGCATAATTCATCCAAACACAGTCATTGAAGGCGCAAGTATTGGTGAAAATTGTGAAATAGGCCCCTTTGCGCGTGTAAGACCTGATGCAGAATTAGCAAAAGAAGTAAAAGTCGGCAACTTCGTTGAAGTTAAAAAGTCTACCTTAGCCGAAGGGGCTAAGGTCAACCACTTAAGCTATATTGGCGATGCTAGTATTGGTAAAAAAACAAATATTGGTGCTGGTACAATATGCTGTAATTATGATGGTGCTACTAAACATAAAACAATTATAGGTGATAATGTTTTTATTGGTTCTGACACCCAGTTAGTTGCGCCTGTAAAAATAGAAGATGGTGCAACCATAGGTGCAGGTTCTACAATTACAAAAGATGTACCACAAGATAAACTTACATTATCCAGAAGCAAACAAATAACGATAGAAAATTGGCGGCGGCCACAGAAAAAATGAAGAATATTTTTCATAAGTAAGGATACATTTATGTGCGGAATCGTTGGTGCTATCTCAAAAAGAAATGTTTCTAATATTTTATTAGAAGGTCTCAGGCGCCTCGAATATCGTGGTTATGACTCAGCAGGTATGGCAGTTTTAAGTAAAGGTCTATTAGAAAGAATACGTCGGCCGGGTAAAGTTGCTGAACTTGGTGAAGCGCTAGCGTCATCAAATCTTGATGGTGAAATTGGTATCGCTCATACACGTTGGGCAACCCATGGAGTTCCTTCTGAATATAACGCACACCCGCACATATGTAATGGCCGTGTAGCGATTGTGCATAATGGAATTATCGAAAATTATCAGGAACTACGTGAGCAGCAGTCTAAAGCAGGCTTCAAATTTACATCAGATACTGATACAGAAGTTATCGCTCATCAAATTGTCAAATATTTAGATCAAGGCGGTACACTTTTTTCTGCAGTACAAAATACTGTAAAAGATTTGAAAGGTGCATATGCTTTAGGTGTTATTGATCGCATAGATGAAAATAAAATGATAGCAGCACGTAGTGGAAGCCCTTTAGTCCTTGGTATTGGTGAAAATGAAAACTTTATTGCCTCCGATGTCCATGCTTTATTAAAAGAAACTCATAAATTTATATATCTTGAGAATGGCGATATCGCTGAGATTACTTGTGACAAAATTTCAATCTTTGATCTTGATGGAAATTTCGTAGAACGAGAAATTAAATCCAGTGGACAAAGCTCAGAAGCTGCGGAAAAAGGAGAGTATCCGCACTATATGCTCAAAGAAATATATGAGCAACCTCGTGCAATATCCGATACGCTTGAAGGAAGAATTATTAATGGACGAGTAGTTGATGAAATACTTGGTCCCCTATCAAAAGATATACTTGATAAAACAGAGTTTGTGCAAATAATTGCATGTGGCACTAGTTATCATGCCGGCTTGGTTGCTAAGTACTGGTTTGAAGAGATTGCAGGTGTGCATTGCCATGTAGAAGTCGCTAGCGAGTTTCGTTATCGCAAGCATGTTGTCCGTCCAGGTACTTTATTTGTCACTATTTCACAGTCGGGTGAAACCGCTGATAGTCTTGCAGCATTGCTTCAAGCAAGCTCAGAGAATTATGTAGGCTCTTTAGTTGTGTGTAATGTTCCAGAAAGTTCTTTGGTACGCGAGTCTGATCTAGCATTAATGACTCACGCAGGGCCAGAAATCGGTGTGGCATCTACCAAAGCATTTACGACACAGTTAGTAGCATTAATGATGTTGGTGATTTTGGTAGGTCGACGCAACGGACTACATACTGAAATGGAAAAAATTTTGGTTGAACAATTATTAAACCTACCAGTGCGCATTAATAAAGCATTATTGTTAGATACACCTATTCAAGAGCTTGCGAAATTATATAAAGATAAACAACATGCATTATTTCTAGGTCGTGGTTCGCATCATCCCATCGCCATGGAAGGAGCTTTAAAACTGAAAGAAATATCATATATTCATGCAGAAGCTTATGCTGCCGGCGAGTTAAAACATGGACCTATTGCATTAGTCGATCGCGAAATGCCGATTATTACTGTTGCACCCAATAATGAATTATTAGAAAAGCTGAAATCTAATATCGAAGAAGTACGAGCACGTGGTGGAGAATTACATGTATTTGCGGATATTACATGTGGTTTTAATAAAGATGAAGTTGGTCAGTTAGTAGAACTAGATGCGCCAGAAAATGCAGTCGCACCGATAATATTTACAATTCCTTTACAACTACTTGCTTATCACGTCGCTGTATTAAAAGGCACCGATGTTGATCAGCCTCGTAATCTAGCTAAATCAGTCACTGTAGAATAAGCTCTAAATCTTTGGAGTCAATATCTGTTTCTGATTAATCTTCACTAATACTTTGCTATTATTTTTAGTAACATACAAAGTT
>JBCDBX010000081.1:0-7586 GCA_039182865.1 Pseudomonadota bacterium | reverse complement strand
GTTTTTCATTGAATCGTCTAGCTGCATGAGGTTGATCGATATCGATCTTAACCTCTTCAATCAATTCCTTTTGTTGAAACTTTTTTTGTGACATTTTGAACTTCTTCTATATCGCTTCTTCACAACGAACGGAAATTATAGAATCCTGATTTTCAGGACTAACCTGAATACTGATACGGACATCACGGTATCCATTTCGCGTTCCGACAATTGTGTAAGGTCCAGGACGCAGTTGCAATTGATGTCGATCAAAAGTGCCCAATCTTGCTACTTTAAATACGGTGACCTGCGTATTACTGTCTGACTCTAATGTGACAGCTACCGGCGTACTAGCCACATGCACTAACTGTCTCAGCTTCTCAAATTGCTGTTGAATTACAGAACCTGGAGATTCCAAATCTTCAATGCGTAATAAAAGATCTTCGGCTTGCTCTAACACATCGTCTTTATATAGTTGATCAGCTGAGGCCAAAGCAATTTTCAAATCAGCCAGTGATTTAGCTTTAGCAAGGCTTACCTGTAAGCCTTGTTGTGCAGCTTGATTGTTGCTATTTAGCTCTAATACTTTTTCATAACTCTCTGCTGATTGTTGCCATTGTTGTAATTCAGCAAAGTGATTAGCTTCGAATAATAAATTTGAAATCTTTTCCTGCCGTATGGCTTCAGCTACTTTGTTTAAACCAATTGTTGGTTCATTAGAGTTTGGCTTGAGTGTATTTGCCGAATTAAACGCGGCACGCGCATCAGAGTATTGGCTATTTTGTAAGGCGCGATATGCTGTTGCAATTATTTGCTCAAAGGCTTGATCATTTAATTTACTTTCGACACGCGCTAGAGAAGATTTGGCCTCATTCGATAGAGGATCTAATGTTACCGCTTCTTGGTAAGTGGTCTTTGCCTGTTGTAATTGCCCATGCGATTCAAAACTGCTCGCGCGCCTTAGAATAGCGAATAATTCTTTTATGGTGCTAGCACGCTGCAATCCATTTATGGCACGAACATTATTATTCTCAATCGATTTTGCTAACTCAAACTGTTGAGTCGCGGTAACTTCATCACCTTGAATTAGTGCTTGTTCGCCACGCTCTAGCGCACGTTCAAGAGTGGGCTGAATTAGCTGTTCTAGTGCTTGAAATTGGGCAATTGCATTTTCAAATGGCTCTATCGCTCCTGCATAGTCTCTACGTCGAAAAAACTCATCCCCAATTCGACCTTGTTCTTGTGCTTGCATAAACTCTTCCGCTGCCCACTTTTTGACTGCATGGCTCTCTAAATTCTTTTCTAGCTTTATGAGGCTGGCAATTAATTCTTCAACCTGCACCTTTGTTTGTTCTTGCTCTCTTAAACTAATAATCTCCGCTGTACTTGACTCTTCTGTCTCAGTAGAAATTTGTTCTGGTACTTGATCAACTTCCTCAACAATATCTGTCTCTAATAGACTCTCTTTTGATTGATTAGAGTCAGATATATCCTCTTGGACTGCTTTTGGTAATAAAAAGATTACCATGACGGCCAACACCAATAGAATACTCAGACTTACCCATAACCACCTGCTTGAAGAATTATTAGCGAAATGTTGTGACGACGACCGAGAGCTAGATTGAATAGGAGATAATTCAACAGCGTCGATAACTTCTTTTTTTTGTGAGGCATTAGGATCAGACATGCGAGAAAATAATTAAAAGCTAAGATTGATGCTTAAAAACTTACCTAACCATCACTAAATTCATCGCTGCTTGGCTCTGCTGGCAAACCAATATCCTCTTCATAGATATCGACTAGCAATACTCGCCATTGCGCATACTGTTCATCAAGTGTCCCCGTTAACTCTAAAGTTTCACCATCCACTTCTACCACTAAAGGCTGTACATCTGATTGCAGTGACTGGCTTAATTCTATGATAGCGGCACGATGTATCACCGCTTCTTCTGAAGCATTCGCACCGTCTCTATATATAGCCACTCCACCTATTGCCATTCCTGGTGAAAACCCTTCGCCTAAAATCGCCAGTAAAACACTCCCTACAACAGCTGCACCACCCAGCGCTTTTTTAACTATTGCTTCTCGTTCAATTTTCTTTTTTTGTAAAGTTTCCAGCAGGTAATACTTGCGCCAGTTTGCATAAGGGTCTTGGGCATTGTCATAATAATTACCATAATGCTCGTTAATGGTATCGACTAACAAATATTCGCGCTCTCGAATCTTGCGCACTCTTAATAAGGAAGGATCGTCTTCAGCTGGAAGTCGCTGTATTGTTACTTGCCCCTCATCGCTTTCAATTATGTATGTCTCATAAATTGCAGGTGCTAAATTTGCAGCATAACTCAACTCGCTTGTATTCCTGATTGTCATGAGTTGTTTGTTATCGAGATTCCTTCGATAGCGATTCAAGTCATTAGCAATTCGGTTATACATACCTTGATAAATCTCTTCATGGGCGTCGTCTTCATCTTCTAAGTCTGTATAATCTCTACGCGTCACTTCAGTTAAGTACATTCTTTCAAACCATTGTGATCCCGTTGAATCTTCGGCAGATACTTTTAGATGTAACTCTTCTCCTGAAGACTCTAGAATCTCACCCGTAACAATAACATCAGCCACTTCTGATTCTGCTGGCAATACATTAATCGCCCCCCAGCCACCCGTTTGTTGCATAGTTTCGCGCAAGTGGTATGAAATATAACGCGCTTCGGCTTCACGAATTTCAGGTGTAATACCATCATCCTCTTCCTGTTCTTCGCTTATTTCACCACCGTCAAAAACAACAATACCCACATCTAGTAAATTACTTTCTTGAAGTTGTGCTTGCTCTACTTCAATTGCTTCATCATGTTCAACTTTGACTGTGTTCGGAGGCGTGCAAGCTGTAACAGCCAATATCACACAAGCGAAAAGCAAAAAGTAACGTGCTATGGACGAGAGCTCTGCTGGTTTTTGTATTTTCTGTATTCTTCCCATAGTTTTTCTTTAACTTCTGGATCGGTTTCGGCTTCAGCAGCTTCTCTTAACTGACGTGCTATGACATCGTCATCATTACCTGAGGGAATATCAGACACTTGAGTCGTTGAATCAGCTTCATCTTGTTCAATCGCGCTTGCAGTTTGTTCGACTTGTTCCACTTCACCTTCACTAGAAACGGACCCTACCGTACTTGTATTCTGTTGACCGGTTTCAGTTGCGGTTTCATTACTTTCCGTATCACTCTCACCCGTTTGAGCTCCAGCTGTTTGACTATGGCCTTGGCTTTCTCCTTCGCTTTGACCTTCACCTTCAGATTGATCTTCAGCTTCTAATTCGGCGTCACCACGTAAAGCAGCTTTTTGTCGCGCATTCTCTTGACGCTCTTGTTGAGTTTCTTCTAGTTCACGCAATATTTTCTCATCAAACTCTTGCAGACTACGTTCTAAGTCACGCTCAAGATCGTCAGAATCAGATGCAAATACAACATTAACCCAAGCAAATAGTATTAAACCAGCAATATTGCTAAGAAGTCTGTATTTCAATCTATTTCCCCCTCAATATGCGTGGATAAAAAGTGTGGCATATTTTGAAGTAGACTTGGACTTTCTAAAAAAGTTTAGATAAATGAAGGATTTATAAAGGACAAATCCGTAAGAGGTATTTTAAACCCAATTTAGCCGGGTAAAATCCCCAGAAAAATTAATCCTAAAAACACACTCAAGACACAATCAAAGGCATTCCATGCGGCCGGCACATCTATTTACTGTTCTCGATAAAGAATTTCTTGGTACAACTGAAGGGCAACACACACCAGTAATGTTGTGGGGTCCACCAGGTGTCGGCAAGTCACAAATCGTCGCACAAGTCGCAGAGAGAAACTCAGTTGAGATGATCGATATTCGCTTATCTCAAATGGAACCGAGTGATTTACGTGGAATTCCTTTTCGCAATAACGATACTGTTGAATGGGCAATTCCATCAATGCTGCCAGACAAAGATCGACACGGGGATCAAGGCATCTTATTTCTAGATGAAATTACTTCGGCAGCACCTAGTGTGTCAGCTGCAGCATATCAATTAATTTTGGATCGTCGCTTAGGTATTTATGAAATCCCTGATGGTTGGGCGATATTAGCTGCAGGTAATCGCCAAGGTGATCGCGGCGTGACCTACACTATGCCAGCACCACTCGCGAATCGTTTTTCTCATTATGAAGTCGATGTCAATTTAGATGACTGGGTAGCTTGGGCTTATGCAAATAATATTGATGATCGCATTATTGCTTTCTTACGCTTTAGACCCGATTTAGTTTTTGAGTTTGACGCCGCACAAAACCCAATGGCATTTCCCTCGCCGCGCTCTTGGGAGTTTGCCCATCGCGCATTACAAAAATTTATAGATCGCAGTGATGTTCTACTAGAATCATTACAAGCTTGTGTTGGACCTGCCGCCGGTGTTGAGCTAAATGCTTTCATCTCAAACCTAGATCAAATGCCAAGCATCGAAGATATTGTTAATGGTCAAGAGGTACCCGTACCGAACGAAATTGATTTACAGTATGCAGTCGCTGCTGCTCTTGTTGGTCAGGCCATTCGTGTTAATGATCAAGAAAACGATAATACTTTTCAAGGCAATATTCTTAACTATGCCAATAAATTTCCTCAACGCGAAATGGGAGTGATGATGATTTCAGATATGCATAGAGCGATAGGAGAGAAAATTTTTGCGCTTCCTGAGTTCTCACATTGGGCAGACTCTGTTGCAGATTTGATGCTGTACGAGGCATAGCGCATCGCCGGTCAAATGGACCAAGATAAAATCCAAAATAAACTTGCTGCAGCACGCACAAGATTAATCCTAGACAAACCTTTCCTTGGTGCTTTGGTACTGCGCATGCCTATGGAAATGGGTGATGCTTCGTGGTGTAAAACGACCACCACCGATGCACGAAAAATCTATTACAACTACGATTACATCGATCAACTTAATACATCAGAAACACAATTTGCATTAGCCAAACAAGCTTTGCACTGTGCACTCTCACATTTCGCTCGACGCTCACATCGAATTAAACATCGCTGGGAGTTAGCATGTGAATATGCAGTGAATCCCATTCTTATTGAAGAAGGCTTTACTGCACCACCCGGCACACTGATAGAAGACAGTTTTATCGGCATGTCAGCAGAAGAAATTTATCATTGTTTGGATGACAAAGATGATGGTGATGCAGACAATGATAATAATGAAGATGAAGGCAACGATGAATCTCAAGATCCTACAGACGACACTAGTTCTGGATCATCAGAAAAACCAGATGAACAAGAAAGTGGTGCTGCAAACACGCCTAGCAATTCAGATCAGCAAGGTAGCCCAGAACCCAAGCCATTAACACAGCAAGAACAAGATAACTTGACGGTGCAATGGCAACAACGATTAGCAGGTGCCGCTCAGCAAGCGCAACAAGCCGGAAAACTTAGCGAATCTATGGCACGGATGGTTGAATTTATGTTGCAACCTAAGCTGCCCTGGCGCGCCCTACTTGCTAAGTATATGACTTCAAATGCGCGCGATGATTACAATTACTCACGCCCATCAGCAAGACGTGGCGACCCTGCTATATTTCCAAGTTTACGCAGCTCTCAAGTCGATATTGTTGTGGCACTAGATGTGAGCGGCTCAATTGAGGATGATGAAATAAATGAATTTATGAGTGAAGTCGATGCAATCAAAGGGCAACTTCGTGCACGCATTAGTTTGCTAATCTGTGATGATAAACTTGCTGAAGGCTCACCTTGGGTGTTTGAATCATGGGAAGAATTTAATTTGCCTAAAACATTTGCCGGTGGAGGCGGAACTGACTTTCGTCCGGTCTTCGATTGGATAGCACAACAAGATCAATCGCCTGAATTGCTCGTTTATTTCTCTGATTGCAACGGTAGATTTCCTGATGTTAGTCCATTTTACTCTGTTATTTGGTTAGTCAAAGGCAAGGCTAAAATTCCTTTCGGACAACGTATACAACTAAACTAAACATGGACCTCACAGACGAAGACAAACTGCGTCTTAATGTATTACTTGCCCAATCTTTACAAGCCATCCGTATCGACGAATCGCGCATGGAAGTTTATGCACTCTCAGATAAAGGTGAAGCCAAAGTGGCTTTGCATGCGAATTGTAAAGATGAAAAATATCTCAAGTTGGTTCGTCAATGGTTATCTACTCATGTACTAGGATCACCTGGGGGTTATCCTGTATTTATGCGGCGCTGGACACGCATGGGTCAGGGTGTTGGAGAGGCGCGAGAAGATAGCTTAGAAAAATTATTATTGCTTGGTGAGCCTGAAGCGATCGTTGCTGTTGTGCATGCCAATGGAGTGACCGATGAAATCGCTCGCCGTGCATGGTGGTGTGAACCCAATGCCGAAAATGCACGTTGCTTATTAAGAAGTGAAGATGTCGTTAATGGCAATATGGGACCTGAACTTGCTAAATTTTTAGTCGAGTTTTTACCGTTTGAAGAATCATCCAGAGCAATGATGAATAGTGTACGCTTAGTTTTGCAATCATCACTTATCGATGAAGCAACAAAAGAAGAGATCTGGAAACGCGGTAAACGAAGAAATACTTTTTATGTCGGATTTCTACAGCAATGTTCACATGATTTGCCCATAGATACAGAACCACATCCCGATTTTCATTTGAGCTCACAAATCGACAATCAAGATCAGTTTAGTGAAAAACTTAAGCTAATATTTAGCCCTCAAGGTCAAGCGGCGATCGAAACATTTAAAATCGTTTTAAATAAACCTAATGACCAAGATGTTGCAGTAGAAATATTCAAAACTTTAGGTAATTATTTTCACATCAGGCCTGATTATCCTAATAACTGGCGAGATATTGATGAGCTAAGCACTTATACTAATGACCTAACCAAGAATCATGGTAAAGCAATCATCAAGCAATGGCCGCAAGCAGAATCCTATATATTCGCAATACTTTTTTTATCTATGATTAACGAATCCTTGCTTGATCCAATATTTGGTGTAACAGACTCTATTGGCTCAGTGATGAGAAAACGAATTGCTCATCTCACAGTACCTATTATTGAACAACTCAAAATACTTTCATGAGCTTATTACCTCTATTTATCGATATTAAAGATAAGCCCTGTTTGCTGGTCGGTGGCGGTCGCGTAGCTGCACGTAAATTAAAAATGTTATGTCATGCAGAAGCTAAGATCACTGTGATAGCGCCTAAGCTTTGTGAAGATGTACAACAACTTTGTGATCAATATACTCTAGATGTCCTGCTTCGTAAATTTGAAGATAGTGATATTGGACATCAACGACTCATTATTGCTGCAAGCAATGATGCAGCATTAAACAATCACATCAGTCAGATTGCTAAACAAAACGAAATCTTAGTCAACGTATCAAATGACTTCACCCAAGGTGATGTGGTTCTGCCCTCGATAATCAATCGCGATCCTATTCAAATTGCGGTCACGACAGGAGGTGCATCACCAGTATTAGCCAGATTACTGCGCAGTAATCTGGAACGAAGTACTCCTGCTGCCTATGGCACCTTAGCATCATTAGTCGAAAAATATCGCTCTGCAGCCAAAC
>JBCDBX010000080.1:0-7780 GCA_039182865.1 Pseudomonadota bacterium | reverse complement strand
ATTGTGGTATTTATGGCAGGAGTCCATTGGGGTCATTATCTAAGTGATAGTAAAAGTCATTCGATAAATCTATTGCTTTTTAGTAACACAATCACTTTGTTAGCTTGGTTTGCGTATTTATTTGCTCCAGTAAAATTAACTCTTTTTGTTTACTGCATGGCTTTTTGTTCATTGTTGTATATAGATTATAAGTTGTATTTGCTTGAAGTTATTACAAAGTCTTATCTAAAATTAAGAGTAATGGTTACATCAATTGTGGTGGCGTCTTTGTTATTAGCAAGTGTTAACTTGTTTATTTTATAAGGGATCAATTAAGGCCGAGTTTCCTTTGTTATTTAATGTGGATTGATTTTTCAATTCTAATGCGGGATCCGCAGATGCATTCCACCCTAAATTTTCCGCTTTGTGGGATGGAACTGGGGTCGATGACAGCCAAACAACCATTCTCAATCCATCTGTTATATAGGGGTCGTCAGTTAAGTTATCTCGTGGACTTTGATCATTTGATGCGCCCACACCTTTCACAAAAGCATATTTTCTAACGGATTCACTGCAAAACAGACTATGCAAAAGATATTCCCTTGCTTCATCAACGAACGGATCGATAATATGGGTGAAAAGCGATTTAGACTTAGTTGTAAGTTTTACGCCGATATCCCGGCTGATTTGACCAATCCAAACAGGTTCACCTTCGCAACGAACAGGAGCGAGCCATAGTCTCATATGATTACGCTGCTTGATTTCTGGGCGACCTAGTTGTAAAGCAACATCTTGTTTGCGGTCAAATGTGTATAGCGCACTGATCGGTGCTGTTTGGAAGGCAACATTCTTTATAGCGGCTCCAATCATGCGGCGTATACTAGCAACTGTAATCGCTTCGGTGAATTGCCATCCGCTCGCAGAGAGTGCAGATATTCCAAGGGCTCCAGATCCTATGAGCACGACATTTAGAGGGTCTCCTGATTCATTACCCTCACTATTTGTAGTGCAAGAAGGTAATGAGTCACGCATATAGGTCCTAAGTTCATCTATTGTGAGATCTCGTAATTGATCTAAATTTTGGTAGCGTTCACGTAATTCCGATTTTTCATAATCAAACACTTGAGTCGGTAATAAGACAGAAAAGCGCATACGAACAAATTCATCGCGCCCTGTAAGATGTATATCAACAAATCGTCCTCCGCTCTTGCCGGAAGCATAGATATAACCCTCTGTGGCTGAATTAGCTTGCTGAAAAAAGGGTAGGACATTATTCCTAAGTAATGATCTATTTCTAAAATAATCCTCTTTTCCCAAGTGTTTGCCAGTAATTAAGGCAACTTCATCTGCTGTATAATATGAGGGATCAATCGCGTAAGGGATTAACCAGTAATTGATATCACTTGTATTTTCTATGCGTATCCAGATAGGCTGGATACCATATTCAGACATATCAATATCAAAGTATGATTCTGCTTCTTCAGCTGTAGGGATGGATATGTGAACTGTTACATCTTTAAGTGTTTGTTGCTGAACTCTAGCCAAGTCAACACTGAATGGATATTCACTGGATAATTTTTTTTTACTAGACACAAGTACTCGATATCAATTAAATGAAAAGACTAAAAAATATGATCTAAAATTCTAAAATAAAATGAACATGGTGCAACAAAATAGTGTATATATTGTAATATACATTATAAATTTGATTCTATTAATTCTTTGAGCTTATCAAGTTTATAGTTGTTAAATTTTCTTCGAATACTATTAAACTGTTCGTTCAAATCACTGCGAAAATCCTCTGAAATGGAATCTGCAATATTTTGGCTATCTTTTGCTTCTAAGCTTAGGGAGTTTCTAAGTGCGTGATTGCGCTCTGATATTAATTTATGGTGTAACAAAGCACGTGACAATAGCGCCCATGGTAAGTTTGGATCTTTAATTGGACCCACATTAATTGAACGTTTTGCTAATGTCATACCATATTTTTTTAATTTACCTATGTGGCTAGAACCGATAGCAGCTGAGACACCTCCCACCACTGCGCCAATGCTAGATCCTAATAATAGGGATGTGCCTCCGAGTAAAACATCTACACCTAGTCCTGCGGTAGCACCAGATGCTGCACCTGTGGCGATTAACTTTTTACGAGAAAGGCCGAATAGTTGCATGCTTTCAGACGAAAACAGATCGAGGTTTATCAAATCTATACCAGGTTCTTTTCTGTCGATGTGTTGATATCGGTATATATACTCTACTGCTTTTCTGGCCTGATGCTCTGCATTACGTATTCTGTCTTTTAGATGATGGTTAAGATTTTCTGTAATAGTAGCTGCTTGACTATCATTATCAATTTTTTGATTTAACTTGAAAGTTAGTGTCTCAAACAAAAGTTTAGCAATGACTGCGGCGGACTTTGATTTTCTTTGTGACCAATCTTGATCAATGATCTGGATGGCTTTTTGTAATTCTGGTTGCCACTCTTGATTGAGTTCCCCAAAACTAATTAATAGTGCAATACGCTTATTAAGATCAGCATGAAAAGCATCAAATATTCTAACTAAACCAAAATACTGATCCAGTGCGGCTTGCCATTCTTCAATATAACTGTCTTTGCCTATCAAATTGATGAGGGCCATTCTCGGTCTTCCAGTCCAGCGCAGAATTTCCATTTCAGCCTCATATTCAGAGCCATAGGGTTTTGAACCATCTACGACATATAAAATGCCGGCACCGTCAACTAACGGTTTTAATAATTCACATTCATTAACGTAATCAGGATGGTCTCGGTGTTCAGATAGAAATTTACTAATGGCTCTAGGTCTAGCGTCAGCAGTTTGGCAGTGACTCTGCAACCATGAAAGTACAATATGAGGTCGCTGGAATCCTGGTGTATCAATCAAATTATATAAGGTTTGATTTTGAATACGCATAGCATAACTTTGGCTTTTATAAGTGCTGCCTGGCGTATTAGATATTGGAATTTCACTCATCTCGACGAGAGTAGAGACAATACTACTCTTGCCCTTATTGGGGTGTCCAACCACAGCGAATCTTGGTGTCATAAAATATAAATCCCTGGATCTTGGATCTTTCTTATGCTTTGTCTCCAAATGTCTTTATTACTCAAGTCATTATCATCGTTATTGATAGAGATAGGCCAAATAGCAACGGTAATATTTTTTTTAGTTAAACTTCGGATGATTTTCAAAGTGTCATGGAATTCAAGTAGCGGTGGCTCCCAAGACTTCACGATGATCAATATCTTCCCATCTGTACTTAGAGAGACTGTCTGAAATAAATTTTCTAAATTAGTCTGGCTATTAATTGATTCAGTTTGCTGAGTAATACTTTGTTTTGAAGGACACTTCGCATCATTCCACTTTAGAATAAGATCATAATCGTCAATATTTGAAAGATATTGAGCCTCGGAGTTACCCTCTATTTGTTCTGACGATTTAAATTCGTCTATTTCTTCTACCGCTGTATCAAGTCTATCTAACAGTGCAGTTACTTCATAATGGTTCAGAAGCATGTTACGAAGTGTGCGACGGAAATTTAAATTGGCAATAAATAATGTCACCGCACGAAATGCCACGCCATAGATGAGTAAACACATCGCAATAAATTTCCACCACTCTGTAAGAATTACAGGGGACATTGTAGTCTCGCTATTATCTAGTCTATAAAACTGTGATTGTTCAATGAGTGAATAAGAGGGGACAGCTTCACTAAACCAAAAGGACCAAGGTGCCGCTACCATATGTAATAACGTTGAGAGATTATCTGGATTTATTGCTAGTGTTGTACTCCATCCAAATGCAAGATCAGTAACGCTTGCTCGAAAGAGTAAGGTGAGTAGTGCTGCCATCGCAAAAGCGATCCCAAACTGTTGAGAGTGAAGAATCAATCTCCAGCGAATAAATCTGTCAGTTGCTATATCGCTGTTAGCTAAAGATAGAAATTCATTCAAATACGCATGTTTGCTCTTTAAATATGAAATCACCCATCTGCCGGGATTTAAAACACTAATAGGATTTATACTATTAAACAGAGGAATTAAAAGTGTTAAAAAGAAGAATATTAATGGGATGGCTATCAACCAAGTCAGTAGAATTAAAACATTTATAGGATCTGTGCCATCATAACGAAGTAGTGTGATGGTAAGCGTTATACCAGTTAAGATCCCTGTGAGGGAAACTATCCAGCTAACTAAGATCAGTAAATTTGCGACTTTTTCTCCACGTGATTCTTTATTCTTTTGTGTGTTTAGCTGTTTCCACCAAAAAAAGACTCGTGCTTCAGGTTCAATATTCTCATCGCCCAGATTTTTAGCAATGTGTTGATCGCGAGATAAACGTTCTTGCCAAGCAGTGTTCTGATCGTTTTCTAACCAAGTTATGATATTGATGGCATCAGTTAGTAAAGATTTATTGGGTAACATATTTACTGGCTATAGTTTTTGAGTAATAACTACTTTATTAACAGATCAACAAGTCAGTTGATATTGTAATCTTGCTAGTGCATTTAATGTGAAATAATATTTTATCAAAGGACAGAATATGAATAACGTCATGATATGGGGTGTTTCTGGGGGTTTAGGTATGGCCCTTGCCGAATGCTTTCGCGGTATGGGTGATGAAGTAATTGGTGTCTCAAGAAATGCAACAAATCTTGCGCGGCTTTCTGAATTAAAAATTGAAGCGATTGATTGTGATGCTACTAATGAAACTCAAGTATCCAATTGTTTAGATTCTGTATCCGCAAAAACTTTAGTGATTTCTACCATGGGTAGCTTTAATGACCATACACCTGTCGATTATATTGGACATCGTAATCTCATTAATGCTTTAGAGGCTAATCAAATTAAAAGATTCTTGATGGTGACATCCATCGGTTGTGGAGATACATGGAAATATTTGAGTGAGAAATCTAAAAAGGGATTTGGCGCTGCGGTACGTGAAAAATCTCTGGCAGAATCTTGGTTGAAGTCGAGCACACTTGATTACACCATCCTTAGGCCTGGAGGATTATTTGATGGAGAAGCCACTAATAATGGTCAGTTATTTCAGAATCAAGAGACGCATGGATTGATTCGACGCTATGATGTTGCTTTATTAGTTAAACAATTGCTTATGGATGACTCAAGTATTCATGCAACATATGAATGCATTGATCCAAGTCTAAATTACTAAGCTATTATCTAAGATAGTTTTATTCCATTGGGAAGATAATTCCCCAATCTTTCTTCATATTTACAACTGTCCAACCTTTTATGCTTGCTTCGGTTAATGCTTTATCAAGTCTGCCAATATGCGTATTTTTATCATAAGCATATTCACGTTCCGCGTCGGTATGATGAATAATCACACCTAGTCGTCCACCGTCACCTGCAGTAGTCCACTGCAGCATTTCTAAATCACCGTCTGAGTTTCCAAAAGCTGCAATAGGTCTTATGCCGATATGTTTATGAATACCGACAGGTTTGCCAGATTTATCATTAATAAAATCGATTTGTGGTTCTCGAATGATAGTTGGAATGCCATCTATAATCTTATAACTAGTTTTAATGCTGGAGCCAATCACTTGCTCTGGTGGAATGCCATATACTTTGTCAGACCAAGCGCGCATGAAATCAATCCCTCCACCAGAGACGATCCAAGTCTCGAATTCTTTAGCTCGAAGATACTCAAGTAGTTCGAGCATCGGTTGATATACCATATCGATGTATAGACGTTTTGTTGCTGGGTGTCTTGCCTCTGAAGTCCAGCGAATCACTATTTCATTGAATTCTTCAGTTGTGATGCCAGTGTGAGAAAGCATGATTACTTTTAAAAGTGATTCTTTTCCACCAGATATTAGGGTTTTGATATCACCCTCAAGGGCAGCTTTTAAGATTGGATCCTGTTGCCATTCAGGATTATCTGGTGCAAGTTCTTTTAAACGGTCTAAGGCAAATGCTAATTGGAAGTAATAGGGTTTCTCACTCCAAAGTGTTCCATCGTTATCAAAAACAGCTATGCGTTTATTTATAGGAACAAAATTCTTATCACCTGGTGTCGTAACACTCTCTACAAAAGTAATTATATTGTTTTTTGTAGCACCTTCTCTCCATGAGGGTAATTCATCTGCCAGGGAAAGACTTGAGAATACAGAAACAAATATCGTTATTATTATTTTTAACATCTGATAATACCTCTACTATTGAACCAAATTGCACTCATATATTTATTCAATTGATTTAAAAAATCTAATCAACCAAGTAAATAAGCAGAGTTCTCTAGAAAAGTATAATCTAGAAAAAGTACGATTATCTTCGCGAATTCTTTAGCTTCAAATAAAGCTATGTCACTTAAAGTGAGTATTCGCATTCCCTTTATAAATATCAACAACTTCAATTAAATATTATCTATTCTTCATATGTTGTTGATATCTATATAAATAGAGAATCAAATTTAATTATAAATCTTATATGCTCGAGTCAGTCAATGAAATTAATTTGCTTTGTGACAGAATTTGAGTTTATCTACGTACATTACAAGTCATCATCAGTTTTTATCTTATATATCAATAAGATTTAGAATAGTAAGGAATGAATAACAATAATAAATCACTGCTAATCTTAATATTTGTATCACTGCAAACAACCCCCATCATATTTGCCTCAGACAATTCATCAACTGAAATAGCAATCTATGGTCTTGCAGTTAATATCAAAGGAGACACACAAGTAGGAGATGTTGAAACTGACATCGACGTTCCTTTTAGCGATATTTTAGATAACTTAGATTTTGGTGCAATGCTAGCGATCGAACATCAAAGAGGAAATTGGTCAGTTCTGGGTGACGTTCTTTACATGGATCTATCCGTAGACAACACAGCGACTACAGACGGATCAATTACTTTAGATATTGATGCCAGCGTTAAACAGCTAGTGCTTGAAGGATTTGTCACGTATAGATTCTTACAACGAGAAATTGAAAACTCAAGCCTTAGTTTAGATGTGCTTCTAGGTCTGCGCTATATAGATTTAGATCTTGATGTTGGAGTAGATGCAACATTCAACATGGGGAGCGCATCAAGATCAGGCAGTATAGATGAAGATTGGTTAGATGGTGTGATTGGGTTGCGTGCAAAATACAATCATAATAGTGGGTGGGGTGCGATGTTTTGGATAGATGTAGGTGAGGGTAAAGATAGTAGTTCTTATCAACTAATAGGTATGGCTAATTACAAATTTGAAAATGACGTCAAAGTTTTTGGTGGATATCGTTTTTTACATACAGAATATGAAGATGGTTCAGGCGCGTCTTTTTTTGAGTTCGATGCAGATTACTCTGGTCCGCAAATCGGAGTTTCTAAGACATTCTAATAATAATGGGAGCATGAGATGAAAAATAAAATTTTAATATCAGCATTTCTATTGATGATAACCATTGCAGCACCGGCAATATCAAATGATAAACCCAATATACTTGTGATCTGGGGTGATGACATTGGTATTACAAATGTGAGCGCTTACTCTCAAGGTCTCATGGGATATCACACGCCCAATATTGACAGAGTCATGAATGAAGGAATGAAGTTTACCGATTACTATGGTGAGCAAAGTTGTACGGCTGGTCGTTCGTCTTTTATTACGGGGCAGAGTGTATACCGAACGGGCTTAAGTAAAGTCGGTTTACCTGGAGCAGAAATTGGAATGCATGAAGACGATCCAACGATTGCAACTGTGCTTAAAAATAAAGGTTATGTCACCGGACAATTCGGTAAGAATCATTTAGGTGATCAGGATAAGCAT
>JBCDBX010000079.1:0-7798 GCA_039182865.1 Pseudomonadota bacterium | reverse complement strand
CTTTGTTTGCGCTCGCATTACTGCCGCCGGTATGGCATAAGTACATGAAGGAGCAGATGAACAAGTGGGATAATGAGATGGCATCTGAAGGTGAGCTTAAGATTGCCGGTGAGGTCAATAAGGTCGCTGGCTACGCTTAATCTAAAATACATAGTAGTATTAAAAGGCCCCTCTTGCAGGGGCCTTTTTTATTGGAAACTAAATTATGAGCAGAAAAATTCTTTCTCAAGCATTGTCGGAAACTATTAGTGGGCAAGACTTGGGTGATGCACGTGTATTTTTTGAAAATGAATTACGTGAGCACGAAAGACATTTAGCAGCACTACCAAGTAGCGCTAGTGAAGTTGATAGTGCAAACGTAAAATTAGAAATTGCACGAGCCCATCTAGGCTTGGGCGATAAAGATAAATGTTGGGAATCTTCCTTACCTTTATTATCGATTTTTATCGAGGGTGAGAGTTTTCAGCAAGCGGTTGAAGTGTGTGAGCTACTTTATTTAAGCGAGCAGGATGATTCTATTATCTCGTTAGCACATGGATGTTGGCTTGCTGTTACGTACCCCGTTGATCCAGCATTGACTGTGGATATGCTTTCCTACATTGTTGATGAAACACCAGATAATTCTGATGGCGCTGCTGTGGCTAGTGTTGCAGCGCTTTACCTTGTTGAGTTGCGTGCAGAAGGTAAGGAGAAAGATAATTTAACTTTCTTAGCTAAACAACTAGTTGCATTAGTGGCTAAACGTCATCGAAATATAGAGGACGAAGAGTCAATTGAAATTTGGATAGAGATACTTGAGTTGAACAACCTAGACGAGTTATTTACTCGTCTAAGTAAAGTAATTGATGCGATTGTAGCAAATAATTGGTGGTTTGATCGCGAAGAATTAAGAGCTAAGCTACCCGTTAATTAACCTCCGTATTTCTTTAAATACTCGTCCACGGAGCCAGTGTAACCATCATTGCTATCACCACCATCTTGTGTAGCGCCATCTCTTGGATGCTCGGGGCTATAATTCTCGTCACTAGACTTCTCATAATTTCCAGCGAGATAGTCATCTATTCCACCACTATATGCAGTATGCGCAGCAGCATTTGCTCTGAGTTCTTTCTCAGCAACTGTCTCAAAATGTTCAACATAATCATCGCCGCTACCTGTGTAACCAGTGTGCTGATCAACTAGTTCAGCTTCAGCGCCTTTCGCGAACCCTTCATCTACTTTCTTCAGATACTCTTCCATAGAGCCACTGTAACCGGAGTGATTAAATACTGACTTTGAACGATCGAACTGTTCTTTAGATTTAATTTTCTTATCTGTTCCTGCATCGTGAGTAATACTGCTGATATCCATTGCATCACCAGATGATCTATCAGCAATGTAAAATCCAATTAAAATAACGGCTACTGCAGCGGCCAAAATGATAGCAGGTAGATTTGAGGTAGAGCTGCTCATTTCTAAAGTCTCCAATAAAGTAAAAAGTCAGTACGATTATGGGTAAATCTTTAAATTATAATTCTATGAAGCAAATGCTACGTATTACCGCACGGCTGGTCAACGCGCTGAGTTGAATTTATGGAATATTTATTCAAAATTTAGCCAAAATTGATGCCAGAGCGATGCATTATACATATTGATATGGATGCCTTTTACGCATCTGTTGAACAGCGGGATAACCCTAAATATGTCGGTAAACCATTGGTTGTTGGTGGTGATCCTGATGAGCGAGGTGTTGTATCAACATGTAGCTATGAAGCGCGCCAGTTTGGCATTCACTCTGCCATGCCAAGTGCACTTGCCCGCAGAAAATGTCCACATGCTATTTTTGTGCGTCCACGATTTACGGCCTATAAAAGTGTATCAGCGCAAATTCAAATGATAATAAAGAGCTATACAGATCTAATTGAACCTTTAGCTTTAGATGAAGCATTTTTGGATGTCAGTTCTGAAATTCCCCGCCTGGGCTCAGGCATTTTAATCGCGAAAGATATTCGACAGCGCATACAACGGGAAACACATTTGACTGCATCTGCTGGAATTTCCTACAACAAATTTCTAGCCAAGATTGCCTCGGATAGATGTAAACCTAACGGCATGCTTTTTATATCTGAAAAAGAGGGACCCGAATTTGTTAAGACCCTAAAAATTCGCGAATTTTTTGGAGTAGGTCCGGCAACTGAAGAGAAAATGAATTCGTTAGGAATATACACAGGTGAGGATTTGGCAAGTTGGAGTCTAGAAGCTTTGCAGCCAATATTTGGTAAGTCGGCTGCATATTATTTTAATGCAGCTAGAGGTATTGATAAGCGCGATGTGAATTCTGAACGTTTACGAAAATCAGTCAGCACTGAAGATACTTTTGTTTATGATCTACGAGAAAAGGATGAAATGCTGAAAATTCTCAGTAATCAAAGTAATGAAGTGGCTAGTGAGTTAGATAAAATTGGCGCTTATGGAAAAACGGTTACTGTTAAAGTGAAATTTGCCGATTTCACATTAGTGACTCGAAGTTTATCTAATCATCTTGGGTTCAAAAATGCGAAGTCAATTTTTGATGTTATTCCGGATCTTTTACATCTTGCTTTAGTCAAAAAGATACCAGTACGTTTACTAGGAGTAGGTATTTCAAATTTGGTCTTTGAGGAAAAACTAGCTAATGAGCAACAGATACCCTTATTATAAGTAGGGCTAAAAAAGTATGAAGATTATGTATAAGTATTTCGGTAACAACTACAATTTTGATTCTAGAAATATGCGAGTGATCTTTATTCAATTTTTGTTCTTGAAGTTGTCCTTAAATAGGGCTTGTAGTATGTTGGAGATAAATAAGATTCATCTAAAATACACATAACTATAAGCGAATAACGGAGTCGCGGAGGTCGTAAAATGTCCCTAAATCTTAAAGAGATTAACAAAATCACGGAAGTGAGTAGTCGCATAAAAGTACCAGAAGGTTACTCAGTCCATCATTCTTTTTGCCCTCATGATTGTCCAGATTCATGCTCCATGCTTGTGACGCGAGATGACTCTACTGGTAAAGCGGTTCGAGTACAGGGCGACCCAACTCATCCAATCACACGTGGGTATCTATGCAATAAAGTTAATCACTACCTCGATTTTGTCTACAACGACAATCGTGTGATGTATCCCCATAAACGTGTAGGTCCTAAAGGCCCCGGTGCAAAATTCGAGAGAATTTCCTGGGATGAAGCACTCGAAACCATTACCAATAATTTTAAAGAAACAATCGATAAATATGGGTCTGAAGCCGTTCAACCATATTCTTATTCTGGCACTATGGGCATGGTGGGTTACTGGACCATGGATTCGCGATTTTGGAACAAAATGGAAGCTGCGCGTTTAGAACAATCCATTTGTATATATGCTGCAATGTGGGCAGGTTTGCATACATATGGTATGGCTCATGCAAATACCTCGATTCATGAAGCTGCGCAAGAAGCAGATTACATCATTCTATGGGGTGCAAACCTAGTGAGTACTGGTGTTCATGCAATCCCATTTATTCGCGAAGCAAAACAACGGGGTGCAAAACTCGTAGTAATCGATCCGCGTCAAACAAGAACTACGATGATGGCTGATTGGCACATTCAACCGAAGCCTGGAACAGATGCGGCACTTGCACTTGGTATGATGAAAGTCATCGTTGATAAAGGTATGCATGATATTGAGTTTCTTAAAGAACAAACCATTGGTTGGGAAGCATTTATCGAAACGAAACTTCCTGATTATCCTCTCGACAAAGTTGAGAAAATTACGGGTGTTCCTGCAGCTGATATTGAAAAATTAGCAACAGAATATGCATCGGCGAATATAGCTGTTATACGTGCAAACTACGGTTTGAACAGACACCAAAATGCCGGTCAAATGTGTCGTGCTGTGTTGGTTCTTCCTTGTATTACAGGTTCATGGAGACATCAATGTGGTGGAGCAAGTTTTGGTAACTTAGAAGAAATGTGGTTGCGCCATGATTTGGAAAAATTACACCGACCTGATCTAGGTGATCGTGCATCCAAGCGCATGGTCAGTATGGTACAAATTGGTCGTGCTTTAGATGAAGACATTGGTTATGACGAAGAGAAATTAGATCCACCAATAAAGTCTATCTTCATTTACAACTCTGATCCTGCTAACTGTGCACCAAACTCAAATGGTGTACGCCGGGGGTTGATGCGTGATGATTTATTTGTTGCCGTACATGAAACCTTCTGGACGGATTCTTGTGAGTACGCTGACATTGTTCTACCTGCCGATACACAGTTAGAGCGTCAAGATTTAGTTGCCACTTACGGAAACTGGTACTTCACTATGAACGAACCCATCATCGAGCCACTTGGTGAAAGTGTTCGTAACTCTGAATTATTCAGGATGCTCGCTAAGAAGATGGATTATGTGGAAGAAGGTGATAATGCTTTCACTCAAACTGATGAAGAAATCATTCGCGATATTTTGGTTCAAGATGAAGTTAATCCACTCATGGAAGGCATTACCTTCGAAGATCTCAAGAAGAATGGTTGGATGCGTGCTAATACAGGTTCTGAGCGTCGTAACTTCATGAAGAACGGCTGGCCTACGCCAAGCGGTAAAATTGAAATTTATAGTGAAGCACTTAAGGGGGAAGGTGTTGATCCCATGCCTACTTATGTGCCTGAGATTGAAGGTCAAGAAGATCCAAAACGTGAGAAGTATCCATTACAAGTATTAAGTAGTGCTTCTCATTATTTCATTGGTGATTCATTCCAGGCAGTGCCACGTCTACAGGCGATGATGTCGCGTCCAACAGTAGAGCTAAGCCCTGAAGAAGCAGGTAAGCGCGGACTGCAAGATGGAGACTTGTGTCGCTTGTATAACGACCGCGGTGAGACCTATGCCTATGCTGTCATTATTGAAGGTATGTTGTCTGGTATGTGCTCAACTCAGAAACAATTCAAAGGTAGTAATACGCCAGGCGGGGTAAACATCAATGCTTTGAATACCGAGATGTTAACGGACTTTGGTAAGAGTCCAACATTCTACTCAGTGCTGGTTGAAGTAGAAAAAGCTGATGAGAAAATGCGTCAACAAGCTTTGCTGCAAGAGTGGGGCGGTAAAGAGGGTTACATTAAAAAGTGGCGCGAAGATCCACGAAATCAAGGTGTTGAAGCCTCGGATGATGAGATCATTAAAGCAGCCGAAAAACTACACCCGGGAGTATTCAGCTAATGGCAAAATTAGAAAACTTTAATGATCCGTTTGATGTATATATCAGAACATTGCCAGAGCCTGATCCTGATATAAAAACATTAAGGGTTTACACAAATGAAGGTGTCATTACCAAATTTGAAAACTTGACTTATGACACATACAGGGTTGTCATTACTTGCCCTGAAGGTTCTTATAAATTAAGTGCAAGAGCTGGACAATATGGCACGATTAAAGTTGAAGGCATTCAAAAACCTCGCTCATATTCGTTTGCGCAAACTCCAGAAATGGAAAACTCAAATGAATACACTTTCTTCATTCGTTTAGTACAGGGTGGTGAGTTATCTGGATGGTTAGATGCTAAAGATCGAACCGGAGAAAAAGTGCAGCTTTCTGGCCCTATGGGTAAATTTGGCCTAGATGATTCATCAAGAACAATCATCGGAATTGCCGGTGGATCTGGAATGAGTGCAATTAATGCGATTGCACAATCGGCAAAAGTTAAAAATATTGCACGAGACTTTTATTTCTTTTACGGAGCACGTTCACAAAAAGATTTGTATTTAGTGGATGAGCTTAATGAGATGGGCGAGAGCTGGCCGGGGGGGAAAACTTTCAAGTTCATACCAGTCTTGTCAGAAGAGCCTGAAGATAGTGATTGGCAAGGACCGCGTGGATTTGTGACTGAGCATTTTAAGCAAGAGTATTTAGATAAAGGAATTTTTAGTGCAGATGACATCACTGCATTTTTCTGTGGGCCACCTCCAATGATTGATCATGGTGTTCAAGTATTGGAAGAGGCTGGGTTACCTTCAAGTCATATCTATTATGATAAATTTGAAGATGCTCGTTCACCGGCACCTGTTATTGATAATACTAAGTGCGTATTGTGTGATGAATGTTTAATGGCAAAACCTACTAAAAACTGCATTGTAGAGGCCACTAACTTTAAGTTAGATGATGATGGAGATGAAGTTACTAAGTTTGAGCGTGTACGTCCTGGCCATACTTCAGGATTATACTACAACTCATTATTCATCGATGATAACGAATGCATTCGATGTTATGCGTGTATTGATGCATGTCCCCATGAAGCCATTTCACCGAGTTATGCTCAAGTGCCAACTACACTGCGTAAAATTAGCTAGTTAGTTATTCTTGTTCGCATAGGAATTTAACTCAGTAATTGAGAAATAGTAAAAAGCTGTTTTTGGGTTTCCGAAACAGCTTTTTTTGAATTTATAGGCAGACAATATGTCTATAAACAGGTTTGCCAAGATGATCTGGAGAATTAGATGAAAAAAATAGCCTATTTAACAGCAGCATTATTTTTATCTTTTATGCTGTCCGCACTCGTTACTGCCAAAGAAAGTAAAGATCGATTTAATGAGGGAATATTTTGGAAGATTGAAAAAGACGGTGAATATGTTGGCCATATCTTTGGTACTTTGCATATGAATGATGAGCGTATCGCAGTATTGCATAAAGAAGTTAATAAGGTGTTGGATGAATCTCAAAGCTTTGCTATGGAAGCATTTCCAAGTGATCATTACTGGAATCCTTACTCTGGGGGGCAAATGATCAAGCACGATATGGTGCTACCTAGAGGTGAAACTTTAAAAGATTATGTTGGTGAAGAAGTCTATGCAGAGATTGAAGAAACATTAACTGGTATCGGGATGGATCAAGAATTTGTTGAGCGACTTAGACCATGGGCAGCAATGAGAAGTTTTGCGATTAAGGCTGATAGTAATGAAGCTATTCTTGATTATAACTTATTAGATCGTGCAGCTAGTCAGAACAAAGAATTATATCAAGTCGAATCTATAGAAGAATTCATCGTCACGCTACAAGAGATGCCGATTGAGGCACAAGTTGCTTTACTTAAGTTTACAGTTCAAAGTTATGGTGCGATGAGAAGTATCATTGACGATATGCTTGAGGCTTATTTAGAGCAAGATTTAAAGGCTATGTATGAAATTAGCACTAGTTTTATTCCAGATGATCCTGAAAATGATCAGTGGCGTCAAATTTATGTAAAACATGTGATAGAGATCAGAAACATTGTTATGGAGCACTATATGCGCAAACCTATGAGATTAGGGGATACATTTATTGCAATCGGTGCGGTCCACTTATATGGAGATAAAGGTGTTCTCGCATTAATCGAAAAAGATGGTTATACAGTTACCAGAGTTGATATCTCAAGCTAAAATTTAAAATGTATAAAACTTTATTTGCACTTGTATACTTGCTGATTATATTTGCAAGTAATGCTGTGTTTTCTCAAACTAAATATGTCACAGACGAATTCGAGATAATGATGCGAACCGGTCAAGGAAATCAATTCGGTATTATTCGTCAGCTCCAAAGCGGAACATCAGTCACGGTGATCGATGAAAATACAGATTATACTCAAGTGCGTTTACCTTCTGGCGTTGAAGGATGGGTGTTAACACGATATCTAATGAGTCAGCCATCTGGCCGAGATCAAGCAGCTGCATTGCAAGTTAAGTATGATCAACTTAAATCAAATTTTGATTCAAGAGTAGAACAAGAAAAAGAAGGCTTGCGTGAAGAAATAGCACGCTTGGAGAATATT
>JBCDBX010000078.1:0-7862 GCA_039182865.1 Pseudomonadota bacterium | reverse complement strand
GTAAAGATTAGTAGGGAGAGTGTAAATGTCAGAAACATTCGATATTTTAATACCAGGTGCAAAAGGAACAGGCGAAAAATTAGAAGTTCTTGCACCATGGGATTTGCAAGCTATTAATGAAGTGCCGATAGCATCATCAAATGATATTGATCATGCATTAGAGACGGCTTTCCAAATTTATACGAATAAAGATCGCTGGCTATCTAAACCAAAACGAATTGAAATCCTACAAAAAACCGCACAGCTAATGAAAGAGGGGGCTGAGTTTCTTGCTATTGAAGCAGCGCGTGAAGGTGGTAAGCCATTGCCGGACTCAAGAGCAGAAGTAGCGCGTGCTATTGATGGCGTAAAAAATTGTATAGAAGTTTTACGCACTGATAGTGGCCACGAAATTCCTATGGGGTTGAATCCTGCCTCAATGAATCGATTAGCTTACACACGTAAAGAACCCATTGGTGTTGTCGTAGCACTCAGCGCATTTAATCATCCACTCAATTTAGCAGTACATCAGGTTTGTCCAGCAGTTGCCTCGGGTTGTCCTGTGATTATTAAACCTGCTGAAGATACTCCCTTGTCATGCTTTCGCTTAATTAAATTACTAATTGAAGCAGGCTTGCCAGAAGAATACTGCCAGGCATGTGTGTTAGCCGATAATGATAAAACAGCAAAACTCATTTCTGATAAGCGAGTGAGTTTTCTTTCATTTATAGGAAGTGGAAGAGTCGGTTGGATGTTACGTTCCAAACTTCCACCAGGTGCGCGTTGCGCTTTAGAACACGGTGGTGTCGCACCAGTAGTAATGGATAATACAGCGGATCTTGATGATACCTTGCCGTTAATTGCTAAAGGAGGTTTTTATCATGCAGGACAAGTATGCGTATCCGTGCAAAAAGTATTTGCTCCAACAGACTTAGCCGCGCAAGTGGCGGAACGTCTTGCGACATTAGCAAAAGACATGAACATTGGCGATCCCACTTTAGCAACTACCGATGTGGGGCCACTTATTCGTCCAAAAGAAGTCGAACGTGTCTCACAATGGATTGACGCGGCAATTTCAGAGGGCGCGACCAAAGTATGTGGCGCTACAGCAGTTTCTGACACTGCTTATGAATGCACAGTATTGTTGAACCCAGCCATAAGTTCTCAAGTCACCACCAGCGAAATCTTTGGCCCACTTATCTGTGTGTACGGTTACGACGATGTTGATAGTGTGATCAATCAAGTAAACAGCTTACCTTATGCTTTTCAGGCATCAGTCCTGACACAGAGTATCGATTTTGCTATGCGCTGTACACGACGCATAGATGCAGCCACGATTATGGTGAATGATCACACCGCATTTCGTGTGGACTGGATGCCATTTGCCGGACTTAAAGAATCAGGTTATGGAATAGGAGGTATTCCCTATACCTTTGAAGACATGCAAATTGAAAAGCAGATTGTTATTCGTTCAAAAGAACTCTGACTATTCGTCAGGCCCGCGTTTAAGGAAATAATCATAAAACTCTAAGATAGTGATGTAGCCATCACCATTTAAGTCATATTTAGCAAATACTTCCGGGTCACTCAAATTATAAATCGCTTCGGCCTCTTCAATTGAAAGTCGACCATCTCGATTCACATCGGCGCCCCAGAACATTCCATTTTCTAATGTTCTGCTACTAAAACCACCTACAGCAGAAACTGTAGAGGTAAAGCTTATAGCTAATACCGCGAATAAAGCTAAAAATAATTTTTTCATCGAGCTTCCTCCGTTGTGAATCTCTTGATTAAGTAATTACCTACTCATTATTGCTGCGTTGAGCTAGATAATCGTAAAACTCAAACTTTATTAATTTTCCATCATCATTTTTATCAAATTTGGCAAAAACAGTTGGGTCTCCTAAGTTATAAATACCTTGGGCTTCCTGAATATCCAGATATTCATTACGGTCTAAATCATTACCCCAGAACATTCCATCTCGATAACCAAAACCTCCTCCACCAAGTGCGAATAGTTGACTAGAGTAGAGCGCTGCAGCAGAAAATATAAATACTTTTTTCATGATTATTCTCCAAGTCGAATAAGTCATTATATGGACTATATTATAAGGCTGATATTACAGCTAAAGGTTCGATTATTTAATTAAAATTAAGATATTTATTGGGCAAAAAAGTCTCTACATCGTTATTTGTATAAAGCCTGTTTTGTATGGGATCTTTATTTTGCACTATAGTTTGCTTAGAGGTTATAAATCACTTTCGAGGTTTCAGTTATAAACAATCAGGCTTGTTTGATATAGACTCTGGAATTTCTTTGATAATTAAACGTTTTTTGCCGAGAGAAGGGTAATTCTTTAATATTTGATTTTTTGTAACCTTGTTCGCGAAACCAATGAAAAGAGCGAGTGGTTAATACAAATACTTTATCCAAACCTGCCGACCACGCTTTCTGTTCGAGGTATTTTAGTAATCGACTACCATGACCTTCTTTTTGAAAGTCAGGGTGTACCGCTAAGCAAGCAACCTCTCCAAGAGAACTTTGATTAATTGGATGCAAGGCACCACAAGCAATCACGAAACCATCACGCTCAATTACACCATAGTTATGAATCTCTAATTCAATTTGCTCGTGTGTGCGAGGCACGAGAACACCTTGACGCTCAAGAGGGTTAGTCAGTGAAATAATTCCACCTACGTCATCAATTCTTGCCGGACGAATATCGTCATAATCTTCATTTGTAATCAATGTGCCGGCGCCGTCATGGCTGAAAAGCTCCTGCAATAAAACCCCCGGCGATTTGCTATCTAAAAGATGTACGCGTTGAACTCGGTTTAGACACGCATTGATCGCAAGTTCAATATAATTTTGCATAGATGACGTGAGTTTTTTGCGTCGTGCCAAAAGTTGTTTGGCTTTTTTCAGTGTTAAATATTTAACGCGTTGACGACGACTATTCTGAAGTGTTTTTTCTGTCATCAAGAAAATGAGTTTTTCAGAGGGAAGACTGGCCGCCGCTGTAGTCGCTACATCGTATTCATCTAAATAAAAACACTCACCGCTTGGCGAATAACCAATAGAAGATAACAACACTATATTTCCATATTCGAGTTGTTGCTTAATGGCGGTGGTTTCGATGCGTCGAACTTCACCGTGAAACAATAAATCGACCCCATTTACTACACCAATCGGTTTGGCGAGCACAAAATTGCCTGTGACGGTGGTCATCTTCATACCAGCCATGGGTGTATTGACTAGACCGGTTGAAAATAGAGACTCGATTCGAACCTGAATTTCCCCAAGCTTATGCTGTAGTTTGCGTAATTTTTTTTCATCAATCACCGCTCGCTTGCGTGATTTATAGCTAAACAAGCCGGTCCCTAAGACCAGAACCAGCTTAATGCCGAGGGTTTGCATCAGCGCTAGGTCTTGAACAAGTTCTTCAAGCTGATCACTTTCAATTATGCTAATTGGGATCGTGATAACAAATACGTGTCCTTGGTGGGCGTAGATGTAGGGTGCCGCACTGCGAAATGTGTCGATATCAAATGATTCCATGATGATTTTTGAGTTTTTAATTGGCCCAAATTATACGGGGTTATCGACAAGGTTTCTTGGCATAAGTGCCCTAAGTGCAAGAAAAGTGAGGGATTTTGATTATCGACGACGATTATTATTGTTGAGCTGTGGTACTATTCCGGCAAAATTTAACAACATTTCGGACAGACAACGGAACTGACTTATATGTGGCATAAGAACAATATGAAACAGAAAAAATCCATACAAACTATGAAACGAACTCAGATAATCTCTGGCCTTTGTGTGCTAAGTGCTTTGATGCTGATGATAAATATCGCTAATGCAGATGTGGCACAACATGATATTCCTGGTGTGTCGGCCAAGGGCAAAATATATGAGGTCCCTGAGAATCTCACCAGCATGCCGACCAATCAAGTGTCTGAATTGCGCGATACGCATCAAGAAACTTTAGATAAAGCCCTTGAAGTGGCGTCTTCCAAAAAGACAGTTGAGCAAAATATGCTTGATGAATTAATGGAACATGATTTAGTACGTTTAGAAATTATCGAAGTCATTCCCCAGCTCATCAATGACTACAACATTAATGGAGAATTTAAAGAAGATCTCATGGGTTATCGTTCAACTTTCTCTGGAGAACTGATGGAGAGTCGTGAAGATGTTACCTCTCTAGGCGATTATCAATCATATGATTTTCGTTTCGCATCAGTTTATATGTCGATGTTGTTTGCTTTCCAGGAACACCCTGAGTTTTATGAACAGCTAAAAGTCGATATGGTCGACGAGAATAGCTCTATCGGCAGCTATCGTAAAATGCTAGATGAATCGTATGACGAAGTTGAAGAAGCACGAGCAGAGATGGATCTAGTGAACAGTGTTGCAGATATTGAAAGAGTAGTAGATGCCTTAAATGCAGAACTAGCGCGCCGCTCTAATTAAGAGTCAGCGCGCTAATCCACTAGCTTTATTGGAATGCAACCTCAAACGTTACAAAAGCATTTATTCCTGGTCCTGGCAGACGTTCACCGATAGTAAAGCCATTACCATTGGCACGATTGAAGCCATTAAGATGATCGGTGTATTCGCGATCAAGTAAGTTTTCAACACCCACTTGAAAAGCCGTGTTAGGTAAACTCACTGGGTTGTACTCGCCAAAGACATTAATCAAACCATATCCCGCTGTTTCGCTATTGCTATTATTAGGATTTAATGGATCATCCGTAATAGTGTCTGAAATCTTAGTTTGACGTGCAACGGCCACACCTTCAATTGTAGCTGAACCATTACCAAAGAAACGCGTGATGGCAAGGCTCGCTGTAGGAGGGGCAATGTTGTAGAGATTGTCGCTTATATCTTTGCGTTTCCCACGAATATAAGAAGCTTGTCCGCTCAATCCCCACTGATCATTAAGCTGATAACCCCAATCTGTATCAATACCATAAATTTCTGCATCCACATTCGCAAACTGAAGTGGAGTAGGATCACCATTTAAGCTACTCACGAAAACTACATCTGGGTCATCGGTGGGAACACCTTGTATGTAGTTATTAATGCGTTGATAGTAAACACTTGGATTTATGAAAGCACGGTTATCTGCCCACTGCAGTCCTAGTTCAAATTGGTTGCTCCATTCAGGATCTAGGTCAACATCACCCACGTAGTTATTACCATCACCTAAGCCAGCATTAACGTTTAATGGAATCCAGCCATAACGTTCAATATAACTTGGTGAGCGAGTTTTGCGTGCATAGCCGGCGACGAAATTTAATTCGTCGGAAACTGGGATTATGCCTTTAATCACCCAATCAATATTGTTATCTGTTTGGGAACGATCAGAAGCATTAAATGCATCGGCGAGTCGGACAGCTGGGACTAAAATAACAGGGGTAATCGATACATCATCAGCATCTGTCTCCACGCGTTGATAACGTATACCAATTTCGACATCAATATTATTGACAGTGCCATTCCATTCTGTGAATGCGCCGTAGTAATCAGCTTCAGCATCATTAAAGTTAACGACGCGGAATGCATCAAAGTCAGGATCCGTCACTACTGAACCATGCTCAGAGCTACTAGCATTGACTCCAAATGTGATTTCACCTGCATAAAGGTCATGGGTTAAAGCCAATTTGGCTCCCGTATCTTTTGAATCTACATTGACTACTCGTCTATCTTCATCCTGAAAAGGAGGTGGGTTAGGGCCGATATTAAAATCTGGTGGATCACGTAATTCAAAGTTATTCATACGGTGATCAATTTCCGTATGATAAATATCAATTTCTACTAAAAAGTTATTAACTTCACCGGCATAGCGAGAGTTATAGAACTGTGAATGAAAGAAGTCGAGGTCCAAGGGAAGTGCTGGAGTACCTGTATCTTTAGAGCCAACATAACGTGCGTCAAATGAAATCTCATGTGAGTCATTAAACTGAAAACCATAACCGGCGCCAACGCTGTCACGTTCATATTCTGTTCCACTTATACGGCTGTCACCTGTGCGGTAACTGTTACCATCATCTCGACTGCCTGTGATATGAAAGCGATGAGTATCATTTGATACGCCAATAATGGCACCAGCGTTATAGCCTGTGTCGACTGAGTGTCCAGAAACTGCAAGATCGGCCTCGGTTGAAAATTCTTCTGAGTCGGTGAAGTTGCTGGATTTTAGCTTCACATCAACTGTAGTACCAATCGTTGAGCCATTGCTGATCGAATCAATGCCACGTTGCACTTCAATCGATTCAACCAAAGTATTAGGAGCATAGTGTAAAGGTGGATCCATCCAGTTAGGGCCTCCACTTTCAATATTACGGCCATCAATAAGCACATTCATTCTCGGACCAAAAACACCACGATAATAAGTTTGTCCAGAAATCTGTCCGTTACCATGAACATTTCCACCTGGAACTTGCTTCATAGCAGTAGCGGTATCGCTAGTCGCGGTGATTGGAGGTTCCGGTCTTGTTTCATCCACAATGGCGGTATCAGTAATTGAAATTGTCTCGAGTTCCTCTGCGCAGATTACTCCCACAAAACTGAGTAATATCAAAGAGATGAAAGTTATTTGAAGTAGTCTCATTTTGATTATTTTTGGGGTGATTAAATTGAAGCGCAAAGACTACCAAAATGGCTATCCCAGTGGATGTGACAAAATGTCGCATATCTATTTGTTTCTAATGAAATAATTCGCATCCAGTTGATTTACAATGTCCTTAGTTAACTATTTATTGAAGTCAAAATGCAGCTAGATTGGTGGATTAGAGGGCAAACCAGCACTCTGAAAATATTATTTTGGTATCGAAGCATTTCGGTGCTCGGACAAGTTGCGGCGTTACTAATCGCCAAAATGATTTTTGAATTTCCTTTGTATCTGAACGGCGTGATCACCGTGGTAGGCTTGCTAGTCTTGGTCAATATTTTTACGTGGTTTAGAGCGCGTAATGTCAATGAAGCAAACTCATTAGAAATTTTCTCTCAGTTACTTATTGATGTTATGGCTTTAAGTGCATTGTTTTATTTTTCTGGGGGCGCTACCAACCCATTTGTATCAATGTATTTGCTGCCATTAGCGATGGGAGCCATTTTGTTATCCGCAAACTGGGTTCTGTTGTTATCTATTATCAGCATCGCAGCATACTCATATCTAATGTGGGGCTTGCCGCATGACATGACGAGCGAACATGCCCATCATGCAGATCACTTATTTGACTTACATGTTCTGGGTATGTGGGTCAGTTTTGTACTAAGTGCAGGCGTGATTGCTTTTTTTGTTGTAAAGATGAGAACGTCTTTGCAGCTTAAAGATCAGCAATTATTAGCAGCACGTGAACAAGCAATAAAAGATGAAAAATTAGTCGCACTTGGTGCACTGGCAGCAAGCACGGCTCATGAAATGGGGACACCCTTAGGGACTATTCAATTAATCATTTCTGATTTACAGGAAAATAATATAAGTCAAAGTGAAATTGATACTTTATTAGAGCAGGTACGTCGTTGTAAACAAGCATTAACCGAGATATCGACTGCAGCAAATGATTTGAATATGCAAAGTGATGGTCTTACAAGCTTCAAACCATTTTTAGAAAACTTATTATCCGACTGGCAACAGGACAGACCTAATGTCAACTTAACAGCGGAATTTAAAGGTGAAGAAAATGCGGGTGTTGTGGCAGAGAAAACGCTAGCAAAAGCCTTAGTTAACCTATTTGATAACGCAGCTGATGCATCTCCAAATAGTGTAAATGTTAAATCATCATGGCAAGCACATGAGGCAAAAATTATAATTGCAGATCAAGGTGAAGGTATCGATCCAAACTTAATATCTGAAATTGGGACTAAGCCC
>JBCDBX010000077.1:0-7874 GCA_039182865.1 Pseudomonadota bacterium | reverse complement strand
CGGTCACAAATCAGTAAAACTAAATGATGATTGATATTTACATCAGCTCTAGAGGAGATGGATTATATGGACAACTTTACACCTGTGATGTCGTTACTGGGTGGCGTTTTAATTGGTTTAGCCGCGATTGGCCTACTATTTTTTAACGGGAGAATTGGTGGAATCAGCGGCATATTTGGCGGTTTATTAAATGCTCAAAAAGGCGATACAGCTTGGAGAGCGATATTTATATTCGGCTTAGTGGTTGGAGGATTCCTAGTAAGTATATTTAACCCTAATATATTAGAATTTCACATTGATAGATCAGTGCTTGCCATTATCATTGGTGGCTTACTTGTTGGATTTGGCTCGCGATTAGGCAGCGGCTGCACTAGTGGTCATGGTGTATGTGGTGTTGGCAGATTAGCGCCAAGATCGCTCATTGCCACATGTGTTTTTATAACAACTGGAATTTTTTCCGTGTATCTCGTAAATCATTTATTGGGGGGTTCAATATGATTGCGAAATGCATGACTTTATTTGCTGCGGGCATAATTTTTTCACTTGGAATCGCAATTTCAGGATTAACAGATCCAAAAAAAATAATTGGTTTTCTGGATATAACAGGACACTGGAATCCGTCATTATTATTTGTGATGCTAGGCGCGGTATCAACTTACTATATTTTGCATAGACTTGTGCTAAAAAGAAATTCACCCGTCTATGCTGAAAGTTTCTCACTCCCTACTAATCGCCAAATTGATTTACGTTTAGTCTCTGGCGCTATTATGTTTGGTTTTGGATGGGGATTAATTGGATTTTGTCCTGGCCCTGCTCTAACCTCTTTAGCAACACTGAATCCTCAGATATTAATCTTCTTACTCTCAATGAGTGTTGGCATGTACCTTTATGGTGCCCTAGATACTCGATTTGCTGGCCAACCAGATAGCGGTCAAGGAATTCTTGAAAATAAATAACCAGCTTACTTGGGTTATCACAAAACATTTTTGATTTCTGTGCAGCTATCTGCTCGAAGTTTGAATATTTTGAGCCTGTTTTATGCTAAATCACTCATGTATAGCTAAAATATCCATCTTCTAGCACTTTCCTTCAGTAAATTAGCCCTAACTCTCTTATCATAATAATTAGGCTAAATGATTCCTGATATTTAAACATTGCGTGGTTAAGCTGAATCTATACACATTTCAATTTTCTTTCGACCTGACACAATAATTTTGTATACAATTATGGCCAAAAATAAAAAAATACAAATATGGACTTGGCGGAGACTATTTACACCCTTCAACCTGGGCGGACCTTGGCGATCAGCATCTTGGTCCTGTTTCTTGGTTTATATCTAAACCAAAAAATCAAGATTTTAGGCAATAGTTTCATTCCACCTTCTGTTACAGGGGGGATTATATGTAGTGTATTAATTGCCATTATTTATACGACTACAGACGTAGAAATCAGCTTTGATATGCAGATACGCGACGTCCTATTACTAGTGTTCTTCAGCACTATAGGACTCAATGCAAATTTCAAAGTATTAGCCACTGGCGGCAAAGCATTACTTGTCTTGTGTGTCATCGCTTTTGTATTTTTAATTGTGCAAGACCTGACAGGTGTCGGTCTTGCAAAGTTAATTGGCGTCCACCCGGGTTATGGGTTGATGGCCGGCAGCGTGTCACTCGCGGGTGGTCACGGAACCGCAATTGCTTGGGGTATTGAAGCTAAGAAAGCAGGCTTAGAAAACGCACAAGATATCGGACTAATATTTGCAACGTTTGGATTAATTGCAGGTGGTCTGCTTGGTGGACCTATCGCCAAACTTCTAATTCTTCGAAATAGTTTAGCACCATCAGAAACAAATCAGCATCAAGTTAGCATAAAACCAACACAGATAACCAAACCGGAAACATTAGTTGACACATTAGGATCTTTATTAGCACTGACAGTCTGCGTGGTTGCCGGCCAGTTAATTAATGAGTTTATAACAACAAAAGGTATGGTACTCCCTGGCTTCTTAACTTCAATGTTTGTTGGGATTGCAATTGCTAATGGTATGGAGTCTTTAAAATTTAAGCTGCACTCTCCTTCAATCGATCGCTTTAGTGAAATTAGCTTAAATATTTTTCTGACTATGAGTCTGATGAGTATGCATCTATGGGTTCTAGCAGATGCTGCTGCACCTATCATTATTGCTCTGTTAATTCAAATGCTAGTGATGACGCTATTTGCAGTTATGATTGTTTTTAGATTTATGGGGAAAGATTATGACGCTGCTGTTATTACGTCAGGATTTGTGGGTCTAGGCTTAGGTGCGACTCCTGTTGCCATCGCTAATATTACCGAAGTTACACGACGATTTGGCCCTTCAATGAAAGCATTTCTTATTATCCCTCTAGTAGGTGCATTTTTTATCGATATCTTTAACGCAGTTGTGATCAAAGCATTTTTATCATTCTTTTCACCATAAAGTGTTAGTCAGTTGATTATGCAAGGAGTTTAGATTATGAGTTTTGCAATTAAATATCTAACTATCATTGTATTGATAATCTCATGCTTACTGGCAGTACATAGTGATTCGCAAAATCAGATATCTGATGCTTACATAAATGAAGCTTTAGAAGATACCTATAAAAAATTCAAAGATTTGAAAGCCGGCAACAATGCGGATTACATTCCAGTGCTTGCAGAGGTGGACTCAAACATCTTTGGTGTGGCTATAGTGACAGTCGATGGCCAAGTTTATACCGTGGGTGATATAGAATCTGAAGTATCTATTCAGTCTATTGCCAAAGTATTTACCATGGCGTATGTCATGGAAGAATCTGGGCTACAAGCTATCATTGATAATGTAGGCGTTGATGCCACAGGTGATGTATTCAATTCGATTATTGCGATTGAAAAGTATCAGGGTCAGTATATGAATCCTTTTGTTAATCCTGGAGCGATTGCAACTACCAGCATGGTCAAGGGAAAGTCTGCCGATGATATTTATCATAAAGTCGCTGCTTTTTATGATGCATTTGCGGGACGCACTCTAACATTGCAAGATGATGTTTATATTTCGGAATCTGCAACCAACCAACGTAATCAAGCTTTAGCAAGCTTAATGTTTGCCTACGGACGCATTAAAGAAGATCCAGCCCGCGCAACCGATATCTATACCAAGCTTGGTTCAATTGGAGTAAATACTCTGGATCTAGCTACCATGGCGGCCACACTTGCAAATGGTGGCGTGAACCCTATTACGGCTAAAAAAGTAATGCGTCACGAAAACATTGCTGGTGTGTTAGCCGTGATGGCGACCGCAGGCATGTATGATGATGCTGGTCAGTGGCTTTTTAAGACTGGCTTACCCGCCAAGAGCGGGGTGGGAGGTGGAATACTCGCCGTCTCTCCCGGCAAGTTTGGTATTGCCTCAATCTCCCCACCCTTGGATGAAGCGGGTAATAGCGTTAAAGGACAACTTGCAATTGAAGCTGTTTCGAATTCGCTTAATGGGAATCCTTATGATGTTGTGCCCATTAACATGAAGTAATCAATAATTATTAGTAACTGGGAATTATCAAAGGTTATTACTGGATATATTTCTTGACTTGTTGGAATCAATCCGTAGTATTGCGCGCCATGACTATTTCTATAGCAAAAATGTTCGTGATTTGGGATCTGAGAGTACATCCAGACCTACCCATGCCTGCGTGTTTATGTTGAAGTAAGTTTATGAATTCTTAATTAAAGGCCGCAGGTAACCCTTGCGGCCTTTTTTTTGCTTTGTAGAAAATAGAACTATGATCAAAACAAATTATTTATCTGTCATTATCATTTGGTGCACAACACCTCTTGCTATTCAATGGAGCATACAATCGGGTATGCTCTTTGGATTAATGTCTCGCTTAAGTCTTGGCTTGTTGGTATTAGCCATTATTTATGTTTTTTCGAAGCAAAAACTCCAATTCAATAAAGTTAATTCAATGGCATTTATCGCTGTGGGAATAGGTATTTATTTCTCCATGTTATTTGTCTATATGAGTGCCCAATACATTCCTTCAGGCTGGATTTCGGTCATCTTTGGATTGTCACCCATCATCACAGGTGTCTTCTCGATAATTTTCTTGAATGAAAACCATTTTACAAAGTGCAAGACAATCGGCATGTTGCTTGGACTCTCGGGTTTAATTGTTATTTTCTATACGAGCTCAGAGTTAGCAGCAACTAAAGTCCTAGGTGTATTTCTAATGTTGACGAGCACAATAGCTCATGCGGGAAGTGCCGTTATCGTCAAGAAGATTAACGCGCCTATAACAGGCAAACAATCCACCTTTGGCGGCTTGTTAATTGCAGTACCTCTAATAATCCTTACATTCGTAATCTCAGGACATCAGATGGGCGAGTTAACACCTCGATCCATAGGCTCTATTATTTATTTGGGTGCTATCGGCACTGCTGCGGGTTTTTCCATGTATTACTACATATTAAAGAAATTAGACGCTATAAAGGTTTCATTGATTGCGCTAGTTTCACCTGTGATTGCCTTGATATTAGGAATTATTTTAAACAATGAGCCATTTTCAATGTCTATAGTGATAGGCGGGGTTTTAATTATATCTGGCTTAGCTTTATTCGAATCCTATGACAAAAAGTCTCAAGCAGTAAAGGAAATATAGATGTATATAGATCACATTGTTCTATGGGTTGACGACGCTAAAAGATCTCTCGATTTTTACTCTAATGTGTTAGGACTTGATTCTCTTCGTGCTGATGAATTTTTTGCAGGCAATGCGAAGTTTCCAAGTGTAAAACTTAGCGAGCGTTCAATATTAGACCTCATGGAACGCGAAACACTTCTTCCATTGGTCCAGCGATTTACAGATAGTGAAGATAATATTGGCGGTACGCCCATCAATCATGTCTGCATTTCTATGAGCGAGACAGAATACCTCGGTATCTCAGAAAAATTAAATGAACAGGGTATCGAGATTAGTCCCGGAGGAAAAAATGCTTTTGGTGCTCAAGGCTCTGCTGCTGAATCGGCTTATTTCAGTGACCCAGATGGTAATATCATTGAGATCAGATATTATGATAATTAGATAAAACTAAGACATAAATAGAATTGAATACTGACAGTAATTATTTGAAGCACTTTATTATGGTGATGGTAGTAATGACGACATCAACTATGCCAGTCTATTCTATTGAACAAATCTCTGATCTAAGGTGGGATGCACGCATTATTCTAGTATTTGCATCCGAAGAACCCAATTTATATGTTGATCAGCTAAAACAAGTGAATGACGCCATAGAAGAAAGAGATATATATTGGTTTGTATTGTCAGATAACAAAACCCAAACTAATTATCCAAAGCAACTAGATACTAATTTCTTTAGTAACACAAAAGACAAGTATGACAGCGGAGTGGAACCCAAGGTCATATTAATTGGCAAAGATGGCTATATAAAAGAAAGCTCAAACGACCTTAATTTTATAAACATATTTGATTTAATTGATGCTATGCCTATGAGACAGTTTGAAATGAAGCAACAAAAAGATTATTAGCCAACTGTTTAGCTAGATACGGTTCTAAATCCAATATGTTCTGCACCTATACCCGCATCTTGGGAATGACGAGCAGAGGGGCGATAACGTACACAGTAATTAGGTGCACATAGATATGAGCCACCCTTAATCACTCTTACTGGATATATATTATTTTTAAGGTCCACTTCATCACTACCTATCGGACCTTTTGGATTAAGATTATCATCAGGGTTGTGTTGCGAGACATATCGATTTGCAGTCCATTCCCATACGTTACCAATTAAATCAAATGCTCCATATTGATTCGGATCATAACAACCCACAGGCGCAATACCTTTAAATCCGTCTGCTTTACTGTTATCAATAGGAAAAAAACCTTGCCATGTGTTAGCCATATATTTTCCATTTGGAGCAAGCTGCTCGCCTGGCCAAGCATAAACTTTTTGATTTAATTTATTTCGTGCAGCAAATTCAAATTGTGCCTCTGTGGGTAATTGCCTCCCTGCCCAATCGGCGTATGCCTTTGCATCTTCATATGCGACCTGCACTACTGGAAAATTTTCCTTACCTTCGATTGAACTACCAGGGCCTGAGGGATGTTTCCAATTAGCACCAGGTGTGTAGGACCACCATGATCTGACGTAACCTCCCTTACTTGGTGGAGTAAAAGTGATTGAACCGGGTTTAAGCATGTCTGGTGGCGCGTCTTTTAGTTCGTCAGGATTTGGCATTCTTTCCGCTACAGTTACGTAACCGGTAGCATCTATAAATTCTGCAAACTGTGCATTTGTAACTTCATGCGCATCGATCCAAAAACCATCAAGCGTTACTTCATGAATAGGGCCTTCATCAGGATAATAGTCATCACCTCCCATAGCAAACGTGCCACTCTCCACCCACACTTGTGAGCCGATTTCCACCTGACATTCATTTTGGACAAATCCTAAAGGTGTCTTTTCTACTTCCTGATAATTAATACTGAAGTAAAAAAGCAGCAACACAGTGACAATAAAAACACCAATCAGGATCGGCTTCATGGTGCTTCTATTAATGTGTTGTTATTAGTATATAAGAGATCAAATCGTTAATTTGATCCAGCACCTTCTTCTAACATTTCCATGACTTGATCAAGCGAGAAGCTTGCCGCTTTTTGACGTGGCGGATAATCCTTAAATGTGACGAGAAATTGTCCTACGTAGTCTTGAGCTGGCACTAGTAAGAAAACATGATCGAGTAACCAGTCATAATAAGTATTAGAAGTAAGATTTGCACGCTCAAAAGGATCGCGGCGTAAATTAAAAATTAAAGGTACACGCAAAGGCACAAAAGGTTCCGCCCATGCTTGTAATGTCGTTTCAACCCTTTGCTCCATAAAAATCATTTTCCAATCTTTGAATCTCAGTGCTGTTAAATCTCCATCATCTGAGAAATAGAAAATTTCATTACGTGGACCATCTTCAGCATTACCCGTTAAGTAAGGTAAGAAATTGTATCCATCAAGGTGTACGCGATATTTCTTATCTCCAAGTTTTTTACCATCAAGTAATTCTTCCTTAATATCTTCATTACCCGCTACAGCGGCGAATGTTGGGAGCCAATCCATGTGATGCATGATGACATTAGATACTGTGCCTGCCTCAATTTTATTTGGCCAACGCACAGCTGCAGGCACCCGCCATCCTCCTTCCCAGTTAGTATTTTTCTCACCACGGAAAGGCGTCATGCCGGCATCCGGCCAAGTATTCATATGTACACCATTGTCTGTTGAATAAAAAACGAGAGTGTCATCAGCTATACCTAGTTCATCAAGCAGATCTAAGAACAGTCCTACATGCATATCATGTTCAATCATTCCATCTGCATACTCATCCTGTCCTGAGATACCTCTTAGCTCATCTTTAACATGCGTTCGAAAATGCATGCGCGTTCCATTCCACCAAACAAAGAAGGGGGTATCATTTTTATGAGCTTCTCTAATAAATTCGAGTGCTGCGGCAGAGGTCTCATCATCGACTGTTTCCATTCGCTTTTTGCTAAGCGGTCCCGTATCTTCAATATCACCATCAACCGAGCTACGTATTACTCCACGCGGTCCATACTTTTCTTTAAACGATGGATTTTTAGGATAGTCTTCAAGTTCTGGTTCTTCTTCTGCATTAAGATGGTATAAGTTACCAAAAAATTGGTCGAAACCGTGGTTGGTAGGTAAATGCTTATCCTGATCACCTAAATGATTCTTACCGAATTGTCCGGTGACATAACCTTTATTTTTAAGCACAGTTGCAATCGTTGGATCGTCTTCATGCATTCCAATTTCTGCTCCAGGTAAACCGACTTTACTTAAGCCCGT
>JBCDBX010000076.1:0-7943 GCA_039182865.1 Pseudomonadota bacterium | reverse complement strand
AGCTTACCTTCCAGACTTGGTTGCTCCAAAAATTCAGCGCTTAGCTCAAGAATCTTAGCCCATTTTTTGGGATATTTAGCGCTGGCGATCTTATTATTTGTTTGATCAATCAGACTATAATTTCTATCACCAAGCATTCCACCATTAGTAAGCATTGCTTGGTCTATCATAACGCCATTCATTGATTTGACTGCATATTGCCAAATTGAATGTATTGTTCCAACTTGCTTTTTTGAATTAGTAACCATACTTGAGCTTTGAAATAGTAGATATTATTTTCTTGTGTATGTATCTAGTATCTCATGCCTGAGCAATTTAGTTAGCTAGTGCACATCAGATATACCTAGAAATTTAAAAATTATCTTAGTTAGAATCCTTATCTGATTGTGGTAAAGATTTTGGTGCCCGGGGCCGGATACACACCAGTACAATAATAGTATATATAACAATGGTTTATAGTCAATAATGATATGTAATAATAGAATATACCCCCATATATACCTCCATGCGATTGTATAAATATTCAGTTTTCATGTGTACTTAAATCCACTATCTAGCATGAGAATACATAAGAATTGAATACTATTTCCTTGCCTCAAATTTACTCCATTTTTATAACACTTCTTGGCGTTATTTGAGTCTATTCAAGTTCATTTACTTCATAAATGAATACTTTTACTACTTTCAGCAATATGTAACCCAACAAGGCGAGCGATCAACACGGTGAGATAGATCTGTCCGATCAATGCTTCTACTGTTGCCAGTGATTTTGCCTGAGGTGATAAAGGAGTGATATCTCCATAGCCTAATGTTGTTAGGGTAACTATACTAAAATATAACAAATCATTTATGTGTGTCTGCATTGTTACTTTTTCAGCGATTCTGAATGAGTCTTCTATGTATAAATCTACTAAGCCATATAGCATGAACCATACAACAGCGAAAAATAAATAAATGCAAACAGCTGCTAATAAGCAGTTTGTATCGACTCTAGTATTCGAAAAAATATCTTTCAATAATATTATTATTACGAAACTGAAAAAAATCCCTCCTAAAATATAAAAACTAGTTAGGACAATCGTATCGATAGTTATAAACGCAAATATAGATGACAGCAAAAAAGGTAACCCAAGCATCAACCCAATAGCAAATCTTTTCCGTGTAGTACCTATAGCCATTAAGGAAAGTACTAATGATGCAAGGATAAAAATATTAAAAGATTGAATATCTTCATCAAAATATGGAGTAATGGTAAATGCTAATATTAAAGAAACTAGCAATCCCCAAAATGTATAGCGCTCCCTGAGTAATATATAACTCATAACTAATCTATTCTTAATTTTGACTTAATTAAAGCAGGTATAATCGACCAAACAATTAAGACACAGTAATAAATAATCGAGGGCAAAACTTCATAATGATTTGCTAAAACTAAACCTACCATCAAAATAATATGCGCAACCAATGCCCATGCAATGGACCATAATATAAGCGAAAATTTCGTCAGTTTTTGTTTAAAGATATAGTTATAAAACCATAGGCAGAATGGTATGAAGATAACGATTGAAGTTATTAAGCCTGGATTATAAGCAAGACTCTTAATAGCAGCTAAGCTATGGCTGATGCTATTTACTAGAATCAATCCTGCTAGCGCCAATGTTGGAAAGATACGTTCTGATGCAAAATAAATGGCTAGGCAAGCTACTAACCAGACAACAGAAGTGTTGATCATAAAAATATCAGCCTTACTAATCAACAGAGCATCAGCATCATTTACACTTAAAAGTGATTTAAGAGTTGAATTGAGAAAGCCTTGAAATGCATATGTATTACCGTTTAAATCAATCCAATGCTCTTCAAATTGATGCGCAATATATATAATAAACATGCATAAAGATAACAGGCGAATATCTTGAGTGAGTTGAATCTGATGCTGGCGATAAATAAGTGCTATGAACAACAGAAAAGGCACCATAAATGTGCCAAGCTTCATCCAGTGTTCAAATAGAAACTCATGTTGGCCAAGAGGTAACCAAAGCATGGCGAATGCCAAGACAAGAAATATTATAGGCCATATTTTTATTGATTCATTCATATCTATAAAACTTAATAATGCTAGTTCATGAAACTAATACTAAAATTTTTCATATGAATTGAATTATTAATAATCAATATTTCAAGGTCACTCAAATTAAAATGTATAACCTCAGGAGACTTTAATAACCGTATTGAGCGCATCTAAAATTTGTTTTTGAGTTTGAGAATTTGTTATTTCCATTTTATTTTCATCAAAATTATCCTGAAAGTTAGGTACTGATATTGTCGCTTTTATATCTAAACCAAAATAAGGCGCTGTGTTTTCTATAGTACTTAATACTCCTGCACCACCCCTGAAGCCCGGGCTGGCTGACATAATAATAATTGGTTTACCTTGATAGACTCTTTGGTTGATGCGGGATGCCCAGTCAAATAAGTTTTTATAAACAGCAGTATAAGAACCATTATGCTCTGCAAACGCAGCTATCAATAAATCAGATTGGTTTATTTTATTATAAAAGTGAATTGCCTTATCAGGTATTCCAAATGCCTCTTCTCTATCTTGTCTATATAGCTCCAGCTCATAATTAATCAGATCTATTAAATCTACTTTAGCATCAGTACAAATATGAGTTTTCAAGTGTTTAATGCAATATATCAACAATTTTCGATTGATAGATTTTTTATGATTAGTCGCAGCAAAAGCGAGTATTTTCATGATTGAAATTCCATTTAAAATGCTATGCTGTCCATTAATGCTCGCACATCGTTTTGAATTTGCTTGTCATATGCGATAGCTGGATTCTTCTTTACTTTTCCGTTTGAAATAAAAACAGCAGTCTGTTTCTCCTTAATCGCCCGATCAACACCATCTAAAAGTTTTTGGGCTTGCTTATCTGCATTACCAAAAAGCAATGGCACAAGAAACCTCAAGAACCAAGGCATACCCTCTCCACCACTTGTCATCTGAGTTTTTGTGGCACCTGGATCAGCTGAGTAAATGTAGACATTATCCTCACTTAGCTCGTCTTCTAAAAAACAGGCCATGATGCTTAAAACGGTTTTTGTCTTAGCGTAAGCATCCAGAAGACCGCCAATTGTATCGGGGTTAATCAGTTTCGCTGTATCAAGCGTTTTTACTGAGTTAACAGCCGCTGTAGAAAAATTAACTATAATAGATGGACTTTCAGGTGTTGCAATGGCTTTGAGTTGAGACCTTAGAGATTGAACTAGTAAATATGGTGCAAGAGAATTTAACGCAAAATGTGCTTCAATATTCTGCGGATTCATAATGCGTTTATCAGTGAGCAATCCAGCAATGTTATATAAAGCATTAATTTGTGTATGATCTTTTGCGATCTCTTGTGAAGCTTTACGTATATCCTCTAGGTCGATTAAATTTGCTATGTAACTATGGAAGTCTTGCTTGGGATATTGCTTATTCAAAGAGGCGATCTGTTTATCTGCCTTTTCTTTATCGCGGTTTATAAGAATGAGATTCCAACCATCTTTTGCCAGAATTTTAGCAATCTCACCTCCAAGTCCACCTGTTGATCCTGTTAGTAATGATGTTTTCATGATTGCAGCTGCCATTCAAAATTCTGTTTCTCATATCTCACACCGAAGAATATCGAATAGAGAACTGGGACAATAATTAATGTAAGTAATGTCGCAAATAACAGTCCAAAAATAATAGAAACAGCCATGGTTTCAAACATAGGATCATGACTTAACCAGAGAGGCAACATACCACCGACGGTTGTGCATGTCGTAAGAATTATTGGACGCAATCGCTGTTGACATGCTTCAATAACTGCATCAGCTTGAGAACGTTTATTTTCATCAAGCTCAATATTAATACGATCAATCAATACAATAGCGTTGTTAATAATTATCCCAGCCAAGGAAATAATCCCAAGTATTGTCATAAAACCAAAGATGCTATTAGCCACAATCAATCCAAATGTCACACCGATGAGGCCTAATGGGATTGTTAAGAGAATTATGGCGGTCTTTCTTACTGAATTGAATTGAGCGACTAACAATAAAAAAATCAACATGCCTGATATTGGTAATTTAGCTCCAATTGCTTGATTGGCATCTTGAGATGTTTCTAATTCCCCACCCATTTCATAGCTGTATCCAAGCGGCCAACTCTTTGCTTCTTCTTCAAGCCATGGAAGGAATTGATTTGATACTTCAGTGGCAGTCACACCAGGCAGATGAAGCGTACGTACTGTGATAGTTCGAGTTCTGTCACGTCGCTTCACGATAGCATCCTCCCAAACAAGCGTGACATCCGCCACTTGTTTTAAAGGCACTGAAGCATCACTGCCCTGAGCGTAGACAACTAAACCATCTAAGTTATTCAGATTCTGGCGATCGGATGATACAGAGCGCAGTTCAACTGGAATAATGTCATTGCCTTCTCTATATTCAGTCATTTCTAGACCGGATAACCCTGTTTGTAATGAAACTGCAACATCAGAATTGGTTACACCAGCGCGTCTTGCTCGATCCTGATCAATATCAATGATTATCTTTTTGCGTTTAGGACCCCAATCATCACTTACATCACGCACACCGTTTATTGATAGTAGTTTTTCTTTAATCGGTGTGATGATTTCATAGAGCTTATCAATATCATCACCAGTTAATCGAACTTCTATGGGATAATCTATTGGCGTACCGTTTTCCATCTTGCGTAGCTTAACTTCTAGGTCGGGATATTTAGCAGCTGCATATTCTGTTACATCATCTATGATCTCTGGGATTACTTGATCGCTTGTCGTGTTTATAATCATTGCGCCCCGATGGGTATCTTCTGAATCTGGATCTATCGCTAATACATACCTAGGTGTACCAACGCCAATAAAACTCAAAATATCGATAATGCCTTCAGTTTGATTGTCTTCTGCATTAACTTGATATTTATCCAGCATGTATTCTTCAATATCAATCATGATATTTTCAGTTACTGCAATATCAGTGCCGCGAGGCATATTAAATTTTCCATTGATAATCGGATCTTCACGTTCTGGAATAAATACTTGTGGCACGATAGCTAGAGCTTGTATGGCTACATAAAATAATCCAACAGCTACTAAGATTGGAATAAATTTTAATCGAAGCGATGGGAAAAGAATTCGCCGATATATTTTATACATGAGCCCGGTATAGGGTGAGGGTTTATCTTTGTCACCCGACTCTTTGAATTTCATGATAACGGTAGTTAATATTGGGATGAAAGTCATGGCCATAATCCATGAAGAAATGAGTGCAATCGATACGACTTTAAATATATCTGCGGTATATTCACCGACTGCGGATTCTGCAAGGAAGATCGTTAAGAATGCCGAGCATGTCGTTAGAGATGAGATTAAAAGCGGTACACTCATTTCTTTACCTGCCGCAATCGCAGCTGAATATTTATTTTCCCCATTTTCTCGTCTTATAGTAATCGCTTCTGCCATCACTATGGCGTTATCAACTAAAAGACCTAATGCAATGATTAACGCAGCTAATGAAATTTGATTAACTGATATATTAAAGTAAGACATACAAACGAATGTAATCACAATCGTCGTAGGTATTAATGATGCAACAATGACACCAGTACGAAATCCCAGAAATAAAAACATGATAACTGCAACAATTATGATTGCTTGTATCAAATTCGACATGAAATCATTGACAGAATTTTCTACTAACTTGGGTTGTGAAAATACTTTATCTATTGTAATTCCATGTGGATAGGTAGCTTCAATCTGTGGAACGCTAGCGTCGAGTTCGTCATTTAATGCTAGTATGTCACCACCTTCTTTTAGTGAGATAGCAAGAACGAGTGTTTGGTCACCATTGAATCTTGTTAAAGATTCCTTAGGCTCAACATAAGCCCGAGTTATTTCTACAATATCTGATAAATAGACCACACCTCCCCCTGGCACTTGAATGACTGTTCGGCCTAAATCCTCGATACTCTCTAAATTTCCTGATGGTTCTAATACGATACGTTCACGATCCATCCGTATATCACCACCACTCTCTAGAATATTTGCGCTGTCAATAGACTCGCTCAAACTTGTCGGGGAAATACCTAACTCCTGAAGACGTGCGCCATTGTATTCAACGTAGACAACCTCATCTTGTTCACCATGGATTTCAACTTTTGCAACATTATCTAAAAGTAGTAAATCATTTCGCACTTCATCAGCAATCTCTTTTAACTCTGCAAGTGTGTAACCATCACCTTTCAAAGAGTAAAGCAAACCAAATACATCTCCGTATTCATCGTTAACAATCGGTTTGCTCGCACCACTTGGTAGCCCTCCCTCGTCGACTAAATCATCAACCTTACGTCGAATCTTGTTAAAAAGAGGACGCATATCTTTATATTTTTCAAGAAATGAAACTTCGATGATAGATATACCGTTACGTGATTTACTCTCGACATAATCAAGCTCTGGAATTTCTTGCAAGACTTCTTCAATAGGATCTGTCACTAACTGCTCGACGCGAGATGGATTTGCGCCAGGAAATGCTGTGGTGATGACAGCAGTACGAATTATAAAGCCAGGGTCTTGTTGCTTAGGTAATGAAAAATAACTTGCAATCCCCGAGAATGCTAAGATAACTACGATAACAATAACGGTTACATTATTCTGTATGGCAAAAGCTGTGAGACCTTGACCTTTTTTAATTGACGCCTCTTCCTCAAAAGAGCGTTCATTACTCATTGATTGACCTTAACTTCCATACCATCACGTAAAACTGATACGCCCGCAGTTACTAGGCGCATCCCAGGTTCGACACCATCAGTAATCTCAATACCATTTTGTTGAATTTCACCAATTGTCACTGCTAATCGCTTGATTACTGCCCGATCTTCATTACTGGGTTCTACTAAATAAACAAAGCGACCATTTTGATCCTCACCTACACTCTGGACAGGTACTAGATATGAAGCGGATATATAATTTGGATTATCAATGTCAAATAAAACATCTGCTGAGAGACCAGATTTAAGATCAGCATCATCTTGATTTATAATCAAGACATCAACCGGAAATGTTGTTCCTCCACCTATAGTTGCAACACCTACTTCTTTTACAATTCCTTTAAATAATTTGTCTTGAATCGCAGTAAAGCTCACATTAACTGGCATATCTTTTTTAATATTTGCAATGAAGCTTTCAGGAATACCCAGTTCTACTTCCATATCCTGTCCGCAGATTGCTGAAATAATCTCTGTACCTTGTTGTACATTTTCTCCAGCATCACTAGGAATTGAGGCAACTTTACAATCTGCATCTGTTTTAAGCTGTGTATAAGAAAGATCTGCTTGAGTGATTTGTAATGATTTCCTAGCAGATAAAGTTGCTGCTGCTGCTATCTCTGCTTGTGCTCTAGCTTCATCCAAATCATTGCGTGAACTATTCCCTGCTTCATAAAGTTTTCTAGTTCGATCATAATCTGCATTTGCATTCCGTAATTCTGATTGGGCTTCATTTAAATTTGCACGCGCTTTTTCTAGTTCGAGTTCATAATCAGATGGGTCTAATTTTGCAATAACGAACCCTTTCTTGATTGACTGACCTACTTCGACATTAATACTTTCTATCGTCCCAGATACTTTGAAACTAAAACTTGTTAGATTTGATGATTGTAAGGTGCCGGAGAAACTACGTTGAATATTGTTATTAGGGTCATCGATGACAATGCTGCGGACATGTCGTAATGGCGCAGTCTGTTGTTCTTCTTCTTGATTACTACATCCGATCAATGGAAAAGTTAGAATTACAACAATAACCAATAGAAAAATATTCGAGATTATTCTCATTTATATATTGATCCTTTTGACTGGCGATTAACTCGTTGTATAAGCTCATCAGTGAGCTCTAATCGTT
>JBCDBX010000075.1:0-7973 GCA_039182865.1 Pseudomonadota bacterium | reverse complement strand
GAATCACAAATAATTGTGCAGGCCGGTGTACCAGGTACAGTAACAATTGCTACGAATATGGCAGGTCGTGGTACCGATATAGTGTTAGGTGGTAATGTCGAAGCTCAAATTGATGCATTAGGCGATGAGCCTGATCAGGCGAAAGTCAATGAGTTGAAAGGCAATTGGAAGGAGCATAATCAGCAAGTGCTTGAAGCCGGTGGTTTGCACATCATTGGGACTGAACGGCATGAATCTCGTCGCATTGATAATCAGTTGCGTGGACGAGCTGGTCGGCAAGGTGATCCCGGCTCAACTCGATTTTATTTGTCATTGGAAGATAGTTTGATGAGGATATTTGCCTCTGATCGAGTACGAACATTAATGCAAAAGTTAGGTATGGAAGAAGGTGAGTCCATTGAGCATCCATGGGTAACCAAAGCCATTGAAAATGCTCAGCGTAAGGTTGAATCGCATAACTTTGATATTCGTAAAAACTTGCTTGAGTATGATGATGTTGCAAATGATCAACGCAAAGTGACTTATGAACAACGCAGTGAGTTAATGGGTAGTGATGATATTTCTGAAAATATCGAAGCAATACGTTTTGATGTTATTGAAAGCATTATTGATACATATATTGCTCCAAATAGTATGGAAGAACAGTGGGATGTAGCAGGTTTAGAGTCAGCGTTGCATAAAGAGACTGGTCTTGAGCTACCGATACAAGAGTGGCTAGATAGCGATGATAAGCTTTATGAAGAACCATTACGTAATCGAATCCATGAATCAGTAATGAATATCTTCACTGAAAAAGAAGCATTACTCGGCAATGAGATGATGCTTAAAATGGAAAAGGATGTCATGTTACAAGTGTTAGATGCAAAATGGAAAGAGCACTTAGCCGCTATGGATTACCTAAGGCAAAGCATTGGTTTGCGTGGTTATGCTCAAAAGAATCCGAAGCAAGAATATAAACGTGAAGCTTTTGCAATGTTTGAACAAATGTTAGAGGAAATTAAACACGATACTGTTTCTTTTCTTTGTCATGTAAAATTTCAATCTCCTCAGGAAGTGACTCCATTGGCTTCAAATATTGATGAGGCAAATGAGGCAAACTTGCAAATGCAACATGCCAAAGCAGATGATATTTTACATCCGCAGCAAAAAGCTCAGCAAAACAAAAATAGTCAAGCACAGGCAGATGATTTGCCAAAAGCAGCACCTGTAAAACGAACTGAAAAAAAGGTGGGTCGTAATGAGCCTTGTCCTTGTGGGTCAGGTAAAAAATATAAGCAATGCCACGGTAAATTAACCTAGTTGGAGATTCTATATGGCTGTTGGATTAAATAAGCCAACCAACATTCAAGCTGTTAAGGGTATTCGACTCGCGGTTACTGATGCAGGTATACGCTATAAAGATCGCAATGACCTAGTCCTGATCGAAATATGTGAACAATCTCAGCTTGCTGCTGTGTTTACTAAGAATAAATTTCGAGCTGCTCCTGTCGAACTATCATTAGAAAATTTATCTAAAGCTGAACCGCGATATCTCGTGATCAATGCAGGTAATGCTAACGCTGGGACGGGACAAGCAGGTTTTGAATCAGCGCTTGATACGACAAAGTATGTTGCTGCTGCAACCAATGTAAGTCCAGCGCAAGTGCTGCCTTTCTCAACCGGTGTGATTGGTGAATTGCTTGATGCAAATAAAATAAAAAATCAACTCTCAAAGCTTGTGAATGAATTGTCAGAGGATAAATGGATTGATGCAGCGCAAGCGATAATGACGACCGATACTGTCGCTAAAGCCAATAGTCAAATGATCAATTTACAAGGCAAAGAAATTACAATCACAGGAATTACAAAAGGTGCTGGCATGATCCAACCGAATATGGCAACAATGTTGTCTTATATTGCTAGTGATATTCAAATTGATAAGTCTGTATTGAAACTTCTTTTAACTGATTCTGTGGATAACTCTTTTAACTCAATAACAGTGGATAGTGATACATCAACTAATGATGCTTGTGTGCTCATTGCGACAGGTGCTTCTGGGCTATCTTATGATGATTTAAAAGATGATCAACAAATGGTATTTAAGCAAGCATTGCAAAATGTTATGGATAAGTTAGCACAATCAATTATTCGCGATGGTGAGGGTGCTTCGAAGTACGTAGTAGTTAATGTATTAAAAGCATTGACTAAGCAGCAAGCTAGGGATGTAGCATTTTCAGTTGCGAATTCTCCATTAGTGAAAACTGCTCTAGCAGCAAGCGATCCCAACTGGGGTCGTATTATGGCTGCTGTAGGTAAAGTGGACGATAAAGAATTAAGGCTTGAAAATGCAAGTCTGAGCATAAATGACGTAATTGTCTGGAATAAGGGTCAATTGGCATCTGATTACAATGAAGATGCTGGCAAGCAGGCAATGCTTCCTCAAGATATCAAAATTGAAATTAACTTAGGATTAGGTTCGGCCTTTAAAACAGTGTGGACGACGGATTTGACGCACGAATACGTGCGCATCAATGCAGAATATCGTACTTAATGTGATCTGAATCTTCCAGATTCTTACTTTAATATGAATTCTCGAAAAATTGTTGTCGCAATCGTGAAAAATGAGGCCGGAGAAATTCTCTTATCAGAACGCTTAGCGGGCGTGCATCTGGCAGGATTTTGGGAATTTCCCGGTGGAAAAGTTGAAGAAAGTGAATCATTCAAGCTCGCTTTGCGCAGGGAGTTATATGAAGAAGTTGGTATTCAATTAGAGAGCTGTTGTAAATTGGTCGAATTTGATTATCGTTATGATGATCGCTTGTTGCATTTCCAAGCTTATATTGTTCACTACGATGGTGATGTCGTTCCTAAGGAAGGACAAAAAACAAAATGGGTAGATCAGTTTGAATTAGATAAAGTTGATTTACCTCCGGCAAATCAATGTATCTTGAGTGCTCTACTGTTACCAAATGCATATATGATTGCTGATTACTCTGTCTTGGGTGATGAGATCGTAAATATAGTTAAGAACCAACTTCAAAATGGTATATCACTTATTCAGTTTCGAGCTTCTTCATTAGATAAGAATAAATATATAACAATAGCAAAAGAGCTGGCTTCTCTTTGCCGTGAATATAGCACTAAACTTATTATTAATTCTGACATTGTATGGAATGAGGAAATTAAAGCTGATGGCGTTCATTTAAATAGCCATAGGTTGAAGCATTTATTTAATCATCAAGAAAAATCTAATTCGTTTGATTTATTTTCTGCCTCTTGCCATGATGAACGGGAAGTTGAATATGCCAATGCACTGAATGTTAAAACAATTTTGATAGGATCTGTCCAAAAAAGTAAGAGTCATCCTGATTCAGAACCATTAGGATGGGCTCGGTTCAGTCAGCTATGTCTTAAAGCTAATATGCCTGTCTTTGCTATCGGTGGATTGAGAGTAGGCGATATTGCTCAAGCAAAGGTGCAGGGCGCACAAGGCATTGCCGGAATCCGTGAATTTATCCCACGTTAGAAAGCACAGCAGGCTAATTTAAACGGAATATCTTTTTCAATTTGTTTGGGTGGCTTATTAGGGTCCGTTTGCGTTAGGAGCCTAATTGAAAAACGATGTTTCCCTGCACTGATTTCTGGAAAACATTGATGCTCTTTTTCGATCAGAACACGTATTAACTGATTAGGTTGATTAGGGTCTAGGTTGCGTTGATAAAATCCATTAGTTGCGATGAAGCTCTCAATTTCTGCGCTGTCCCTAACTAGATCTAAGCATTGGCTGACAGTTGCATGGATTAAATTAAATGGTTCGAGCCAAGTTTTAATGACTTCTTTTCTTTGATTTATAGGTTGCGTTAACCAGTAATGATATGCTGGCAAATCAAAGTCACAAGTGCCACCCGGGATAGTTGCGCGCTGTTTTATACTATTAATGAATTCATTTTCTTTTAGATGACCTAGGATTTGACCTTTTTGTACATCTAGGTCATTAATCAAATCAGTAAGCTCAGATATTAATTTGCCAAGTTTGGTCTTATCTAATGTTGGGATATTACTCAGTTGTTCTAGCGAAGTTAGCTGACGTTTCACTTCTTTGATTAATTCTCGCTTTAAATCACCTCTGGCGGTAAGTCCAATTAATTCTATTAAAGTCGAAAGTGCAAAGTGACTATCCCAAGAATTTTCCTGTTCAATGTAATACATGCAACGGTTATATAATTCTTCAACACGCATAAATGTTCGAATTCGTTCATTTAGAGGCTGCTCAAAAATAGTGACTGTTGACATAAAGATATTTGGCTATGGTTGTTGACTTAAAGTTAAATACTTTTTATGTAGTTTCTCTATTTGCTCATCTAATTCTGTAAAGTTGCCATTATTATTGACTATATCATCTGCAAACTTGAGACGTTCTTCTGCATCCGCTTGTGAGGAAATAATAATTTTTACATGTGCTTCATTGCAATGATCGCGATGAGTTACACGTTGTATCTGTGTATCAGAACTTGCATCAATGACAAGGATACGATCCACGATCGATTGTAGCTGAGACTCAATTAACAAGGGTATAACAATCAAGCAATAATCGGTAGTTAATGATGAAGCTAAATGTGAAATTTCAGCGCGAATTTTTGGGTGTAGGATATTTTCTAGTTTTTTCTTTAAATCAGTATCTGAGAAGATTTTATCCCGCAAGTACTTGCGATCAATTTCACCTGAGGCCAAAAGAGCATCTGATCCAAACAGATCAATAATCTCATTGAAGGCAGGACTACCTGAGATTAATAAAGAATGATTGATTTCGTCCGCATCGATGACAGGAACGTTATAATATGATTTGAATTTGTTGCTGACAGTAGACTTACCGGAGCCAATGCCGCCAGTCAGACCTATGCGGAGCATTTATGCAGTGTTCTCTATAAAAAATTAAACGTAGACTTTACTTTGTCTCCCCACAATAAACAAATTATTCCACCTAATGCGAGGTAGGGGCCAAAAGGAATAGGAATATCTCTGTTCAATGCTTTAGTAGCGATTAGAGTGATGCCTATGATGCTGCCAACAACAGAGGATATTAATATTATGGCGAAGAGATATTGCCAACCTAACCACGCACCTAAAAGGGCTAGCAGCTTGAAATCACCATAGCCCATGCCTTCTTTGCCAGTGATGAGTCGAAATATCTGGAAAACTGCCCAAAAGGATAAATAACCAAATATTGCACCAAGTATACTATCTTCTAGTGAGCAAAATAATCCAAAGTAGTTAGCAATGATACCTAACCATAATAGTGGGAATGTAATATTGTCAGGCAGTAATGTGGTTTTTAAATCTATAATTGCGAGGCTAATTAGCCCCCACATTAAAATGGCTGCAGTAGCTGCTTGCCAGGTAAACCCAAATTTATAAGCAACAAATCCTGTTAGTATTCCTGTGGCTATTTCAATTAAAGGATACTGAATTGATATCTTATTATGGCAATGCTGACACTTACCTTTTTTGATCAAATAACTAATGACCGGGATATTCTCAAAACTTCGAATAACAGCACCACATTTAGGACAGTGGGAACGCGGAACTAGAAGGTTAAATTTTTTCTCGTCTTCTTTATTTTCTGAATCAAGTTCAAGCAACTCTCGGCATTCACTCTTCCAGCCTCTTTCTAGCATGATCGGTAGTCGCACAATAACGACATTTAAAAAACTGCCAACAAACAAGCCAAATAAGGCAGAACAAGCAACAAGTATTTCTATATTGCTTGCTAGTAGATGTACTATTTCCACAAGGTAATCTAAGCAGAGTTTTTTGAATTAGACGACAGCGCCCATTTTGAAAATTGGTAAATACATTGCTATGACAAGGCCGCCAACGAGTACGCCAAGGACCGCCATTATAAGAGGTTCTAAAAGACTACTCAGTCCATCAACTAAGTTATCCACTTCTTCTTCATAGTAATCTGCCACTTTCCCCAGCATTTCATCTAACGAGCCAGATTCTTCACCAATTGCGACCATTTGTACCATCATATTTGGAAATAAGCCTGATTGCTTCATACTCTGTTGTAATTGTGTTCCAGTGGCCACATCGTCTTTCATGCGCATGGAAGCATCATAGTATAAGATATTACCAGTAGCGCCAGCTACGGAGTCCATGGCTTCAACTAACGGAACGCCCGCGGCAAACATGGTCGACAATGTTCTTGCAAATCTTGCGATAGCCGATTTCTCTAAAATTGCACCCACTACCGGAATCTTTAGCGATATCACATCAATCGCACGACGCAATGCTGGAGAGCGCTGCTTTGCTACTTTGAATGCGTACCCCGCAGCAAATAATCCTATCAAAATATAAAGCCAATAAGCCTGGACAAAATTAGACAAACCAATGACCATTTTTGTAAATGCCGGTAGGTCTGCACCAAAGCCTTTGAAAATCTCTTCGAATTGTGGGACTACAAAAATTAGCAAAATACCACAAACAATAAATGCAACCACTAATACCGCAATTGGATAGAATAGTGCTTTTTTAACTTTGCCTTTTAGTTCTTCAGTTTTCTCTTTGTACGTTGCAATCTTGTCTAATAATTTTTCAAGCGTTCCTGATTGTTCGCCTGCTCCAACTAAATTACAAAATAGATCGTCAAAATATTTTGGATGTTTTTCCAATGCGTCGGCAAGACTGGTTCCGCTCTCCACATCGCCTTTGACAGCCAAGATCAGTTCTTGCATTGCAGGCTTGTCGTTACCTTTACCAATAATGTCGAATGCTTGAACTAGAGGGACACCTGCTGTCATCATGGTCGCTAGTTGACGTGCAAAAACAGCGATATCCTTGGGAATAATTTTCTTGCCACTACTCCCGAATAAAGGTTTGGATTTTTTCTTTACTCGAATCGGATTAATTCCTTGACGCCTTAAATCAGCTTTTAAAAGAATCTCACTTGCAAATTGAGCTTCACCTTTGACTCGATCACCTTTTTTATCGAGTCCTTCCCATGTGAATGTAATAGTGTCTGCCGTTGCCATTAATTAATCCTTAGTTACACGATTGACTTCTTCTAAGCTGATCGCTCCATCCTTTACTTTTTGTAGTCCAGAAGCCCTTAAGTCTGGTACGCCCTCTTTAGATGCCTGATCCGCAAGCTGTATAGCATTTCCACCTTCCATTATAATTCTGCCCATTTCCTCTGAGACTGGCATTACCTGATAAATGCCCACACGACCTTTGTAACCGGCAGTACATTGATCACATCCAGATGCTTTATAAATAGTAAGGCCTTTGATTTCATCTTTTCTAAACCCCTCTTCTAGCAATGCTTCTTCAGGCGCATCATCCACAACTTTGCAATGATTACAGAGTTTTCTAGCCAAACGCTGAGCGATAATTAGAGAAACTGCAGAAGCAATGTTATATGGGGGAACACCCATGTTGGCTAAACGCGTCAGTGTCTGAGGTGCATCATTGGTATGCAATGTGGAGAGCACCAAGTGACCAGTTTGAGCCGCTTTTATCGCAATTTCAGCCGTTTCCAAATCGCGAATCTCACCCACCATGATGACATCTGGATCTTGGCGAAGAAATGCTCGCAAGGCTGAAGCGAAAGTTAAGCCGACTTTCGGTCGCACATTGACCTGGTTGATGCCCGGCATGTTAATTTCTGCGGGATCTTCGGCCGTGGAGATATTTCTATCAGGAGTATTAAGAATATTAAGACCTGTATAGAGTGAGACTGTTTTACCGGAACCGGTAGGTCCAGTGACCAAAATCATTCCATATGGCTTGGCAAGTGAATCTAGATATAGTTGTTTTTGGGTTTCTTCATAACCAAGAATATCGATACCTAGCATTGCACTACTAGGGTCTAAGATACGCAGTACAATTTTCTCACCGAATAGTGTCGGACAGGTATTAACACGAAAATCGATCGCTCGTTTTTTGGAGAGCTGCATCTTTATTCGTCCATCCTGGGGTATCCTGCGTTCTGATAT
>JBCDBX010000074.1:0-8062 GCA_039182865.1 Pseudomonadota bacterium | reverse complement strand
ATTAAGTACTCCGACTGCTCATCATCACGCACTATTAATACATCATTTGCACCAGTTTCAAGTAAGTTTTTTACATTACCTATGTAATTATCATCGGTAGTGAAAACTTCCAAACCGATCAGCTGGTGCCAATAGTAATCACCATCTTCCAATTCTGGCAGCTCATTTTCGTCTACCCAGATCTCTAGATTAAGCAAGTTTGCTGCCAAATCACGATCATCTACATCTATAAATTTGGCAATCACGCCTTTCTTATGCGCACATCCATCTTCTAGATAAATTTTCTCAAGCTCATGGGTGCTAGGATCTTTTGCTAGATACCATTGTTTATAATTAACAATTTGAGCACGAGGACTGCTGTACGAGAAAATTTTTACCCAGCCTTTAACACCAAATAGGCCACTAATGTGGCCCAATAATACTTTTCCTTGTTTAGTCTTCACTTTTTCGTGCAGCAAATCCGCACTGAGTGAACAGGCTACTCAGCGCTGTCAGTACCTTTAAGCAAGCTTTCAACTCTCTCTGATGGCTTTGCGCCTACGCCTTGCCAGTACTTCACTCGCTCCATATCCACATGCAGGCGAGTCTCGCCTCCAGTCGCTCGAGGATTGTAATATCCGAGTCTTTCAATATATCCGCTGTCTCGTCGCTTACGCGAGTCGGTGACGACGATATTGTAAAATGGGCGTTTTTTAGCGCCACCACGAGATAATCTGATACTGACCATATTTTTTGCTTGTCTATTTAAGGATTTATAAAATCTGCAGCGATTAGAGAGAATCGCGCATTGTACGGAAATTGATAGAAATTTAAAGACCGAATTAGACTAATTTAAGCACCTACATCGGCATATTTGGGGGCATTTTGCCTTGCATGGCCCTCATCATATTCTTCATCCCACCTTTCTTGGAGAATTTTTTCATCATTTTGCGCATCTGGGTGTACTGCTTGAGCAAGCGATTGACGTCTTGAACCTGCATACCGGAGCCCGCAGCGATACGCTGTTTGCGGGTCGCTTTGATGATATCGGGGAAACGACGCTCTTTTGGTGTCATAGAATCAATTATCGCGACCATATGCGTGACCGATTTATCATTTGCCTGAGATTTGATCGCTTCACTCATATTCCCAGCACCCGGAAGCTTGTCGATCATGCCGCCAATACCTCCCATGTTTTGCATTTGAATCAACTGTGATCGAAGGTCGGTAAGATTAAAATTCTTTCCGGATTTTAATTTTTTGGTGAGACGTTCCGCTTCTTTGTGATCAACCTTTTCTTGAGCTTCTTCGACCAAGGAAACCACGTCACCCATGCCGAGAATTCGAGAGGCTACTCGATCAGGATGAAAGGGCTCTAATCCATCAACTTTTTCCCCGGTACCCAGGAATTTAATCGGCTTGCCTGTAATCTCTCGTACCGACAAGGCAGCACCACCCCGAGCATCACCGTCTGTCTTAGTCAGTATCACACCCGTCAATGGCAGTGCATTATTAAATGCTTGCGCCGATAGAGCAGCATCTTGACCACTCATTGAATCCACAACGAATAGAGTTTCTACTGGATTTATCACTTCGTGTAAGGCACGAATTTCATCCATCATGTCGTTATCAACATGCAAACGCCCTGCTGTATCAACAAATAAAATATCATCATGATTTGTTTGCGCTGTTGAGACTGCATACTTCGCAATATCAATTGGAGATTGATCTACATTACTCTCAATAAAGTTAACGTTAATTTGCTTAGCCAGTGTTTCTAATTGTTTAATCGCAGCAGGACGGTATACATCACAACTCACCACACTAATTTTCTTTTTTTGCTTTTCTGCTAATAGTTTAGAAAGCTTGGCAATGGTAGTTGTTTTACCTGCACCCTGTAATCCGGCGACTAATACTATGGCGGGTGGTTGTGCATTTAGTTGTAATTCTTCATTTACATCGCCCATCAGGTGGACGAGTTCATCTTGCACAACTTTAATAAAGGCTTGGCCAGGCGTGATGTTTTGAATCACTTCCTTACCAATCGCTTCGCTGCGTACTCTCTCAATGAAAGATTTAACAACTGGTAAGGCGACATCGGCCTCAAGTAAAGCCATGCGAACTTCACGCAAGGATTCTTGAATATTCTCCTCGGTTAGACGCGCCTGTCCACGCAGCTTGCCAACCGTATCCGACAGACGTTTGCTTAAATTATCAAACATGAAATGATTCTCATAAATTAAATGCGCGATCAGAAAAGAGATCGCTGAATAATTCTATTATAGCGAAATAATATCGCCAGAACTTATTGATTTGAGCTTGCGATGTGGCATGGCCGATTGAATTTCAGCCATTATCAACTCTTCTTGACCCGGTTGCATATGTGAAATATATATAAGTGGATCATGTTTTAGTTCACTAAGGGCCTCTGCTAGAGAACTGGGAGAAAAATGCATCGCCATTTGAGCAATTTCATCACGATGTTCTGCAAAAGAACACTCGACAATTAACATATCGACTTGCTTAATTTGATTTAGTGCATTCCATAATTTAGGAGCTCTTGCGGTATCGCCTGTAAATGCAAATGATTTATCACCGCTTTGTAATATGTAAGCAACGGCAGGCACCGTGTGCAGCACTTCTACCATGGTGATATTTGTTCCATTGATCGTTATGTTTTCTTCAGGCTTTAAAGGCTGAAATCGAACCACTGGTTTTTCTTCGTTTGGAATACAGAAAAAATTGGGCCACACTTTCCAATTAAAAATATGTTCCATCAGTACATCAAAGGTCTCTTGCTGGCAATATAAAGTAAGTGGTTCATCGAGCAGATACTCATAGATAGAATCAAGTAATAGAGGTAAGCCAGCTATGTGGTCTAAATGGCTATGAGTTAGGAAAACATGTCTAATTTTAGAAAGCTCCTCTAATGACATGTCGCCCACACCAGTGCCACAATCAATTAATATATCCGTATTGATTTTCAAGGAAGTAGTTCTAAGACCAGCGCCTATTCCTCCACTACAACCTAAGACATTTATATTCATCAAGCTTTATTTCTTTTAAGATTAGGCCATGCCAGCATGAGAATACTATCATCAGGTGTCATAGCAAAGTATACACTTGATCACAAAGTACTAAATCTGTTCGGAAAAAAATTATATAATCCACTTCACACCTTCTAATTACGGTTTTATCCACTCATGATAATTGGTTTTATCGCCATCATTCTATGCTTGATCACCACTATTATGCTGTGGCGCTATTTACTCAATAAGGAAAATTCATCAAGTAGAAACTCTAAAACAATATTTTTAATACCTTGGGGATTAGCTCTTATCATCATGGCTATATTTATTTCGTCAGAGGTTTACCATGATGGCGGTATTGACCTGGGTTTTTACAATTCCATCTTAGTTGCATCACTGGTTATTTGTTCTCTGTTGTTCTTGACGAGCTTGTTTAAGCCTATTGAGCATCTTGGCTTGATTGTTCTGCCAATCACTATTTTTTGCTTCATTTTGAATATGCTGTTTGACGAGCCCTCTACTGGGTTGACTTATAATGCAGGCGTTCAGATTCATATCATCACCTCTATCATTGCCTTTAGTATTTTGTGTCTAGCTGCAGTACAAGCTTTATTATTATTTTTACAAGAAAGAAGCATTAAGCATCATTCTAGCTCGGTCTTTTTACGCTCTCTGCCCTCATTGCATGAAAGTGAAAGAATTCTGTTTCAATCAATCAGTCTTGGTGTGCTGGTCTTAACTGTGGCATTAATTACAGGATTTATTTTCTTAGACGATATATTTGCGCAGCATTTAGTGCATAAAACCACTTTATCTTGCCTGGCCTGGCTCGTATTTGTCGTATTACTTTGGGGACGCTTTCAGTTTGGCTGGCGTGGTGCAACCGCGATACGCTGGTATTTGGGCGGGTTTACATTCTTAATCCTGGCTTATTACGGCAGTAAGATCGTACTTGAATTGATTCTCAATTAACTTCGACCATTTGGTCGATCCATCCTTGCAACTCAACGAATATTTTCGTAAAACGTTACTACGATTAACTATGAGGAGGAGCTCTTAGGCTCTTGGACGAATATTCGATAAGTACGTTACTTATTGTTCTTGGCGTACTTCTACTACTCTCAGCATTTTTCTCTGGCTCCGAAACCGCCTTAATGGCATTAAACCGTTACAAATTACGGCATTTAGCAAACAAAGGTAATCGGGGCGCACATCTTGCTCAAAATTTATTAGAGAAACCCGATCGATTGATCGGCCTTATTCTATTGGGCAATAATATGGTCAATCTTATTGCGTCGCCATTAGCGGCCTACATAGGATTTCGTTTGTATGGTGAAGTTGGCGTCTTTACTGCCACGATGCTGTTTATTGTTGCTGTCTTGATATTTGCCGAAGTCACACCCAAAACATTAGCCGCTTTGCATCCTGAAAAATTCGCGTTTCCAGCCGCATATGTTTACACCCCTTTACAAAAAATTACTTATCCAATCGTTTGGTTAATTAATGCAATCGCGAACTCTATCCTCAAATTTTTCGGCGTTAGCTTAGACAAGCAAGGCTTAAGTTCGCTTAGCCCTGATGAATTACGCACAGTGCTTAAAGAAGCCGGCGGGCTAATTCCTGATAAACATCAAAACATGTTAATTGGTATTTTAGATTTAGAATCCATTACGGTGGAAGATATTATGATCCCTCGTAACGAAGTGTTAGGTGTTGATCTTGATCAAGATTGGGATGACATACGCACTCAAATTACCAATGCACCTTTCACGCGCATGCCAGTCTATGAAGAGAATCTTGACAACATTATTGGTTTTGTTCACTTACGGAAAATTTTTCATCGTATCGTAGAAGATGAAATAACTTTAGACGAACTAAAACAAGAATTCCGTGAACCTTACTTTATTCCTGAAGGAACGAGTTTAACTCGACAATTATTAAACTTTCAGCGCGAAAAACGTCGCATTGCTCTTGTGGTCGATGAGTATGGTGATATTCAAGGTTTGGTGACGCTTGAGGATCTTTTGGAAGAAATTGTTGGGGAGTTTACCAATGATCCAGCCACTCTCCATATCGATATTCATCCCCAAAAAGACGGAAGCTATGTGGTTGATGGCAGCACACATGTGCGTGAAATCAATAAAGCCTTGCAATGGAACTTACATGTGAATGGACCGCGAACAATCAACGGATTAGTACTGGAACATTTAGAAACCATCCCTGAGCCTGGAACAACTGTATTGATTGACGGACATCCCATCGAAATCGTGCGCATGCTCAATAATTCAATCCGTACGGTACGTATACAACCTCAAGTCTCAGTAGCACAAGCCCAACCATAATTGATTTTTCAATCATCCCGTAACACACTCACCTGATGAGTAAAGCGATTCAATATCAATGCAACGCCTGCGGCCATTCTTTTAGTAAATGGAGTGGTCAGTGTCCCGAATGCCATGCGTGGAACACCTTAGAAGAAGTACGCGCAATTCAAGCCGGGGGGAAAGTGCGCGCTATTTCTTCAAAAAAATCTAGCCAAGTGATCCCGCTATCTGAAATCGATACCGTGGAAGAACCCAGAATACACACTGAAATGAGCGAACTTGATCGCGTATTGGGTGGTGGAATTGTAACAGGCTCAGTGGTGCTGCTCGGCGGCAGTCCGGGTATTGGCAAATCGACATTATTAATCCAGATGCTTGCAGCATTGGAGCAACATAAAACTTTATATATAAGCGGAGAAGAATCGGCACAGCAGATTTCATTGCGTGCAGAAAGACTCAATCTTGATAAGGAAAATATAAGTTTATTGAGCAGCGTTTCTCTTGAAGAAATACTTGCAACATTGCAAACCACAAAACCTAAACTTGTGGTGGTTGATTCCATACAAACACTGGCAAGCGAGCAATTAAATTCTGCCGCAGGCTCAGTCTCACAAGTTCGAGAATGTGCAGGTCAACTTGTTCAGTATGCTAAAAACACAAACACTACATTATTTGTCGTGGGACATATCACAAAAGAAGGCACGCTAGCCGGCCCACGTGTCCTAGAACATATGGTTGATACCGTTTTGTATTTTGAAGGTGACAGCAGCGATCGTTTTCGACTACTGCGCGCGACTAAAAACCGTTTTGGCGCGGTCAATGAGCTCGGTGTATTTGTGATGCAAGAAACAGGCTTAAAAGGCGTAAAAAATCCTTCTGCATTATTTTTATCTCATCACCAAAGCCCCGCAGCTGGAAGCGTAATTATGGTGACTCGTGAAGGCACTCGTCCTCTACTAGTCGAAATACAAGCATTGGTCGATGACAATCCTTCGAACTCAACTCGCCGCTTAGCCCAAGGGATTGAACAGAATCGTTTATCGATGTTGCTTGCGGTGATGCATCGTCATAGTGGTATATCACTGCATAATGAAGATGTTTTTGTAAACGTCGTGGGCGGTGTGCGCATACAGGAACCCGCGGTCGATTTGCCAATTTTGCTAGCCACCCTTTCAAGCTTTCGAGATTTCGTTTTGCCCAGAGAGCTAATTGTATTTGGCGAAGTAGGTCTAGCGGGTGAAATTCGCCCTGTTCCGAATGGCCAGGAAAGATTGCGTGAAGCTGCTAAGCATGGCTTAAAGCAAGCCATCATCCCTGCAGCAAATACCCCAAAAGATAAAATTGATGGCTTAGAAGTTTTCCCAGTGTCACGATTATCTGACGCGGTTGATCTCATTCTGAATATGTACAAATGAAACTGTCGCTATTATTAAGTAATGCTTGAGACTCAAAACAAAGCTAGCACTAATATGCCCAACACCAGACCTACTCTCTCTGCTGCAGGACTTGCACCGACTCACGCAGTGACGGCTTATGACCAGTATGGTGAGACTCGAGACGTAAGAGTATCAGGCGAATCTCCATTAACACTTAAAGTTGATGATCGTGAAGTTGTTACTTTAATGACGCTAGGCACACATCCTGAACTACTTGCACTTGGGTATTTGCGCAACCAGCGTCTAATTGACAGCATTAATGAGATTCAATCTGTAGAAGTCGATTGGGAAAAAGAGTCTGCACAAGTGATCACGAGAAGTGGTGAAGGCATTAGCGATTGGCAAGAAAAATTAAGCAATCGCACCGTGACTACAGGTTGCGGACAAGGGACCATCTTCAGCTGCACACTCGATAAACTTTATGACCAGAAATTACCGCAAGTCAAAATTGAGCAATCACTGCTATATGAGTTGCTTGCTGCCATTACTCAATATAATGAAATTTATAAACAAGCGGGCGCGGTGCATGGCTGTGCATTATGCAAAGGCAAAGATATATTAGCTTTTGTCGAAGATGTAGGTCGGCATAACGCAGCAGATGCGATTTCTGGCAAGATGTGGTTAGATGGAATCTCAGGTGGTGACAAAATATTTTATACGACCGGCAGACTAACTTCCGAAATAGTAATGAAAGTCACCCACATGGGTATCCCTATTTTACTCTCACGCTCAGGCGTTACACATATGGGATTAGATCTTGCGAAAGACTTAGGTGTAACTATGATTGCACGTGCCAAAGGAAAGGCATTTTTAGTGTATAACGGTCACGATAATATAATTTATGATCAAACCCCGAAAAAGCCGCCACATAGAAAAAACTAGCCGAAAAATATATTGTCCATAAAGCTACTCTAAATAATGTGATTACACCCTTTTATATTTATTCACCCTAGCGTTATAGTTAGGTGTAGATATATTTAACTCTAATTAACTCATGACTAAAAAACTAAGACCACACTCTTCCATTGTTGTTGACGGTACTGAACGCGCACCCAGCCGCGCGATGTTGCGTGCTGTTGGATTCAAAGATCAGGATTTCAAGAAACCTCAAGTCGGCATTGCTTCGACATGGAGCATGGTAACGCCATGTAACATGCACATTAATAAACTTGCCGAAAAAGCCTCAGCAGGTGCAGATAGTGCTGGTGGAAAAGGCGTGATTTTCAATACCATAACGATTTCAGATGGAATTTCTATGGGCTCAGAAGGGATGAAGTACTCACTAGTATCACGT
>JBCDBX010000073.1:0-8064 GCA_039182865.1 Pseudomonadota bacterium | reverse complement strand
GCCCGGGAAATCTACGATAGATGATATAAGATTAAAAATAGGATTTTATTACTCCCATAAATCATATGAACCTACACCCAATACACCCACTGACATTCTCAGTTATGGTCAATACAATCTTGCGTTTGCATTAGATAATGAGGTTTTATTATATTCGTGTATATATATGCCTAGGGAAATTGAGTGCGGCAATATGGGCTGTTAGATGAACCCTGATAAAAAACAAACGTATATAAATTATGCAAAGGCTATAGCCGTAACTGCTGGGTTGATAGCAGGATATTTTGGTTTTTTTGTTGATAAAGCATTTACATTGAATGCTTCTACCTCTGATCAGAAAATTCGAGTGTTGGGTGAAGAAACTGATAAATTCAGCACTAATGCAAAAATCCAAATTGTATTTGGAGAAATTAATGTAAACGCCCCAACTAGTGCCTACTTAGGAATTTTTGATGCAAGAGATACTAGCAATACTATCGTATTTTATTTGACAAAAAATCGTCAAGAACAAGTCTATAACGCAGGATACAAGATATTTGAAAATACAGAAAAAGTTTTTCAAAAGGAGCTTGCAGCTATTCCGCTTGATAGTAGCCCTGAATTATTCTTCAAATATGATCAAGGAGTCGTGACAATAAACATTGATAAAAGGGGAGATATTAAAGTGCATTCTGATTTTGGGAAGATAATTCCTTATGTTTCAGCAGTATCAGGTCAAGTTCGATTTAGATTTTCTGAGCTAGATATTAACTATAAATCTGCATTGAAAGATTTCATTAGTCAATTTCAAAAACAACCAGAGGATGCAAACTAAACTGCTATTTATGTCTAATAAATAAAACTCATATTAAGTGTAATCAACGACTTAAAACGCGACACAATATTAGACAAAATATAGGTAAGTGATTGAAAGTATTGGTATGGGCTGCCGACTTGTAATCAGTCGTTCATAATTATTGTGCGGGGAGATAAGTTAGCGGATCTACAGGGCTACCATCTTTGCGAATTTCAAAATGTAACATCACACGATCTGCTCCTGAGTCGCCTACTTCTGCAATCTTCTGACCCCCTTTAACTTTGTCACCTTCTTTGACCAGCAATTTACGATTATGCGCATAGGCACTGAAGTAACTCGTGTTATGTTTAACAATAATTAAGTTTCCATAATTACGTAATCCACTTCCCGCATAGACGACTTCACCTGAAGCTGCAGCGGCAACAGGAGAACCTTCTTTAGCGGCGATATCAATTCCATTATTTGATCCTGAAAATTTACTGATGATTTTGCCATTAGCAGGCCAACGCCAACCTTTGACTGCCGGTGCTGTTGATTTTTTAGGGACAACTTTTTTGCTTGCTGTATTAGAACTGGCACTAGAGCCAGAGCTACTGCTACTGACAGCAGTGCCCCCAGAGTTAAGTCTTAGCTGTTGGCCAGGAAAAATTGTGTAAGGGGGACGTAACCCATTCCAACGAACTAATTCTTCCACTGTGACACCATGACGCCATCCAATGGAATGTAATGTGTCACCTTTAACAACAGTATAATAAGAATGATGAAAAAATCGCGGTTCTTTTTTAGCGGAACATCCGGTAATTATTAGAAAAACACAGAGTAATGGTATGAGTATTTTCAAAAGACTAAAATTAACTAAGTGAAATCCACGCGATCGCTAAAATTAATAAAGCAACTGTCAACCAACCTAACCATTCGATGTATTTCAATAGCATAGGTTCAATTTTAGGTCCAATAAACTTAAGCAACCCGGCCACTAAAAAGAAACGCATTCCTCTTCCTACAAATGAAGCAATGATAAAAGGCAATAATGGTTGCGCCATTACGCCACCTGTGATGGTAAATAGCTTGTAGGGAATGGGAGAAAAACCTGCCACAAATATTATCCACACACCCCATTCTTCAAACCAATTTCGCGCATGTAAATAACTTTCCCAATAATGAGTTGTCTGCAACCAAGAAGAGATTAAATCAAATGCAAAGTAGCCGATGGCATAGCCAGCTATACCCCCCAGGACTGAAAAGAAGGTGGTTAGAAAAGCAAACCAGAAGGCACGTGAGGGCACACGCATCGCCATGGGTGCCAACATCACATCGGGCGGAATGGGGAAAAATGATGACTCTGCAAAACTCAGCACACTTAATACGGTCGGTGCATTTTTATGTTCAGCCGCCGTCATGCATTTATCATACATAGTGGCAAATAGCTTCATCTAAGCCTGTCCCCCAACTAATGGAACAAACAGAACATCTTCCAACTTTTCTTGAATGACACCTTCTGAGGTGCGCTTCAGAGTGAGTAATTGTTGAGAAGCATCCTGATCACCGACTGGAATTATCAAATGTGCATCAAGCGCAAGCTGTTCAATTAAAGAATTAGGAATTTCCGGTGCCGCTGCTGTGACGATAATGGCATCATAAGGTGCATAACTTTCCCAACCCCATGTCCCGTCAGATAACTTGCAATGAATATTTCTACAACCAAGATTCACTAGTAACTTTTTAGTTTGCTGATATAAAGGCTTAATCCTCTCTACGGTATAAACATCTTCAACCAACTTTGCCAACAGAGCGGCTTGATATCCAGAACCTGTCCCTATTTCTAACACTTTTTTGGGTATTCCATCGCTTAATAAGGCTTCGGTCATTCGTGCCACGATATATGGTTGAGAAATCGTTTGTTTATGCCCGATGGGTAAAGCATTATCTTCGTAAGCACGCGTAGCTAAAGCTTCATCCACAAACAAATGCCTTGGCAGTGAGCGCATTGCTTCAAGTACTTGTGTGTTGCTAATACCTTTAGAACGCAGACGATCTATCAATCGATCGCGCGTTCTTTGTGAGGTCATGCCTATACCTTCGATATTATCCTTCACGATTGATCTCGCACCCACTTAACCATTGACTAACAGAATCCATCACACTGTATTGTGTTAAATCAAGATGCAATGGTGTGACGGAGACATAGTCATTACCCACTGCATAAAAATCTGTACCTGGTCCGGCATCTTGTTCAGGACCCGCTGCCCCTACCCAATAAATTGGCTTACCTCTTGGATCCTTGTCTAAAATTGCAGGCTCGGCTTTATGGCGATTACCTAGGCGAGTTGTTTCTATTCCCTTAATTTTTTCTAACGGCACATCAGGAATATTCACATTTAATATAATGTCTTTTGGCAATTGCTTATTTATGATTTTTTCAATCAGATTTCTTGTGATAATTGCACCAGTTTGATAATACTGGGGTTGAAATGAATTCATCGAAATTGCCACCGCAGGCGAACCAAGGTAACGTCCTTCCATTGCGGCTGCGACTGTACCTGAATAAATCACATCATCACCCAAATTTGGACCTGAATTCATACCCGATACAACCATATCAGGCTCTTTGTCTAATAATCCCGTAATCCCTAAATGCACACAATCTGTTGGCGTGCCATCTACTTTATACCAATTGGGTTTGATTTCAGTCGCTCTTAATGGTGCCTGCAAAGTTAATGAATTACTTGCTGCACTTCGATCTAAATGTGGTGCCACAACTGTAATATCGGCAATTGTGCTGAGTGCTTTGGCGAGATATTCCAACCCTTGCGCTTGTACACCATCATCATTACTTAACAATAAATGCATTAAAATATACGAGTAAAAAGTAGACTGATTAGATATTAGAATTATAATATTCGTGCTTAGGACCTATATTATCACGAATCATTTTACTGCATATTCAACCTTCATGGCTAAAGACAAAGACAAATCAAAAGGCGAGGATAGCTTTGCTAATATGATAGATGGCGTGAAGATTATATCTAGTGATCGGGTTGTTCATACGACACCAAAACCACGCCCAGTACCTAAGCAAGCATATCTTGATGAAAAGCGTGTGATTAAAGAACTATCCGTGACAATAATTGAAGATGAAGATATGCAAGCAGGCGACGTATTATCTTATGCTCAGTCCGGAATACAAAAACAAGTTATTCGAAAACTAAAACGTGGTCAATATAGCATCGAAGCTGAACTAGACCTTCATGGTAAAACAAAGATTGAAGCACAAGAACACTTAAGTGATTTTATCCTAGAAGCGCGAGAACGAGGTATACGCTGCGTTCGGATCATCCATGGAAAAGGTTATGGTTCGACGAATAGAGGACCCGTTATTAAGCCCTTGGTGAATCGCTGGTTAAAACAGAGATCCGAAATACTAGCCTTTTGTTCAGCACGCCCGGTGGATGGTGGAACAGGTGCTGTTTATGTATTGATTAAGGCGGATTAATTTAAATCCGCTAAAGAACGATTTAGCATGAATGATTTGTGATGGCGAACTCCATCTCGAATGAGTTCTACATCCACAGCCTGCGTGTATTTGATTTGTTCAATTGCCATTGAGAACTCATCTAAACTGGTAGCGGATACCCCATTTATTCCAACAATAAGATCACCTTCTTGCAAATCAAATCGAGCAGACAAAGGTTCTTCAGGCACTTTTTTGACCTCAAATGCAGTGAATTCACCCTCTTTGACATAAGGAGTTAAATTAAATACTGAGATAAAGTTAGAAGGATTATCGAATAATAACTTTTGATCTTGCGTAGTGATTAAAATTGGTGATGACCACACATCCTCTTCTACTGGGGAGGCTTCTTCAAGTGTAAGGCCTCTTAAAGTAAGCGTATATATTTGATCATTACAATAGAAACTCACTCCGCTTCGCTTTATGTAATCCAATACACAACCTGCGACAAGATCACCTTCACGATATACTTTTTCTAAGCCTTGATGTTCATTATATAGAACCGCAAGTGAATTTTTATCATTTAAAACAACACCACTTAATTCAAAGCTTGCTAATTGCGATTCTTCGCCATATGCAAAATTTGCAAGTAAAGCGAATAAAATCGCTAAATATCGAATATAGTTTAGTTTAAATGACATTCTGATACATTAATTTATAGTTATTAATAACAAGTTGTAACCATGTCTCTATTAAGCAAGTATGTTCTATATAGATTCTGATTATTACGTAAAAGTTCCATATCAACAGTATTTGCAGTCGCTAACTGCTCAAAAGCATTAGAAAATTCCTCAGGATTAGATGCATAAATTCCATTTATATTAACAATTAGATCACCTCTTTCTAAACCCAAGCGTTGAGCAATTACTTGATCAGGTAAATTCTGAATTGTATATCCCACTATATATCCATTACTATGGGTAGGGAGTAAGTTAAAGTCTGTTATGAAGTTTTCTGGATAATCAAAGTATTTAAATTGTTCGCTTACACTCACTTCAATCAATGCAGACTCTTGGCTTAATTCAGCATTCTGCGCCTGAGCCGATTCATAATTGTTGAACGATAAAGAATATATTTGGTTGCCACAATAAAAACTTGCTTGATTACTTTCTACAAAATCAAGTGTACAGCCTACAATTGATTGGCCTTGTCTTAATACTGTCAAAGTGTCATTTTCAGTATTCAGTAGTGAGACATTAGAGTCTGGCCCATCTAGGTATATATCAACAAGCTCATAGCCGTTCAGATTTATTGGGTTACTAAATGCTACTGGTTGTATTGTAGATATTAGTAATATTAATCCAAACTTTTTAATATTAGATAGGATAGAAATCAATCGGGTAGTTAAATGTGAAATCTGGTACATCCTCGGCTCCAAAATTTATTAATTTTACGCGCTGAATCAGCTTCGACTCTAGCTCCGTGTCTGTTAGTTCACTGCTAACGATGTAGATTTCTTTTACCTTCCCAGATGGTGCAATTGTAATGTTCAATACAACCTTACCTTGTAAATCAGGTGAGCTACGAAGAGCTCTGTTATACATACTAAAGATCGCACTTTTGTTTCGATCAAAAGTAATTTGTATTTTTTCTAGATCACGCTCTGCCGCACGTCCCAAACCATCACCTGTTCCATCAGAAGCGCCTGCTGCTGCACCGCCTAAGCCAGCAGGACCTGATACTCGGCTCGCTGTACGTCCACCTAATCCAGTTCCGGACACATCTCGACTTAAAGCTGCTGTGTTGATACCACCGCTTCCACCAGTAGAGTTTTTAGTTACTAGAGAACGTTCGACACGAGAAGCTGCGCCACCACTGTTACTTAGGGATTTCTCACCTAAAGTTTCAGATGTTTTAGCATTTTTATGAATATCTGATAAATCGTTTTGAAAAGCTAATAAACCAGAAGCCGCTGCAACTTCTTTTGCAGACTTTTGCTTAACAGCAGGCGCCACAGCTTTTTTTGGTGCTTCAATTTTCTGTGCGACTTTTGGCTTCGTAGGTTCTTTAGGAACAATTTTTTTAACTGGCTTTGGTTGTGTCTTTTTAACAACCGGTTTAACAATCTTTTTAGGTTCCACTTTTTTTACAACTTTAGGTGGAGGCGGTATCTTTTTTTCAATCAGAATTTTTACCAATCTTTTTTCATCTATCTCTTCAATTGGTTTTTCTTTTTCAGGCAAAGGTAAAAATGGAATGATTAAAGTTAGGATAAGACATGCAATCGTAACTCGGTTAAAGATACGCCTACATCTATCCTTTTCTTCTTGAGAAACTTCCCAAGGAAGCGTCCATGTATAAACGGCAGTAACACTCATAACTTAACTTGTTTGTAAATCTTTTTGGATGACAGATAGCGAAATTTGTTCGAATCCAGCACTTGAGCAAATCTGCATGACACGTTTTATTAAACTAAAGGGCACCTCTTTATCACCCATGATAGTTATTTCTTTCTTTTGCTCGCTCTCTTCATCGATGATTATTTTTTGAGCTTCTGTTTGTAAGGCGAGCTGCAGCTTTTCAATATCGGCTTTTTGGTTATCAGATAGTGCTTCAGACTCAACCACAGAATTACCTTGTAGCTTAATGTCTTCTGCGCTTAGCATTAATACCACGGATACTCTAGGTTTCTTTTCAGCTATCGATTCTGGCATTACAATGCCTTTTGCATTAGGTAACACAGATGGATCTGACGCATTGACTAATAAGAAAAATACCAAAATAGTAAAGATGTCCATTAACGACACGATATTAAATGGTGGCAGCTTTTTTGCGCGGTCATGACTGCGCTGCATTCTTTTCAGTTTTTTTGGTTCACTCATTATTATCTACCTGCAGTATAGACAGGTGCATCACCCACTGATATTTCAGGGAAAAGTTCTGCTCGAACAATTTCACCTTCTTGATTAACCTCTGCCAATCGAACTGAGTCCATGACTTGCACAAGGACGTCATAACTTATGTTTGGCTCGAGTAATATAGTGGCTGTTGTAATATCCTGATATTTATTTTTCAAAGCTTGAAGATAATCATTCAAAGCGATTAAGTCATAGCCCTCTTTCGTGTTCTGAATGGTTTTTAATGCACCACGATTACGATCTTGCACTCTTAATCGACTTTCACGCACAACAACCTCGAGTTCCAATTTCTTAGGGTCATGCTTCACTGTTTCCGATTTAGAAGGAAGATCTAATTCCAAAATACTGATTTTTGAGAATACTGCTGTAATCAATAAGAACGGAACAAGAATAACCATTAAGTTCATAAAAGCAGTGATACTAAGCTCTGCCTGTTCTTTTTGAGCGCGTCTTCTAAACTTATGAAATTTCATTTTTATGCTTTTGCTGGCTCTGTGCGCATTGCTGCTGTGATGCTATTAAGTACTTTTACAGATGCCATTTCCAAGCTATCGACAATCTCAGTTGTTTTAGTCTGCAACCAAGAATGAAGAAGTAATAAAGGAATACCCACCATCAAACCGAATGCGGTGGTGTTCATCGCTACTGAAATACTTGAAGACAATAGATCTGCTTTGTCTGCTGGATTCGCTTCAGATATCGATGTGAACGCATCGATTAAGCCAATAATTGTTCCCAGCAGTCCAAGAAGTGTTGCAACATTTGCGAATGTTGCTAAGTAATGAGTACGTTTTTCAAGCTTAGGAACAACTTCCATCAAACCTTCTTCCATAGCTGTCTCGATGTCATCACGTCTACGTGATGCTTGAGCACTGCTAATTCCATATCCCATAATTTGG
>JBCDBX010000072.1:0-8663 GCA_039182865.1 Pseudomonadota bacterium | reverse complement strand
TGATTTTCAATTCAATTTAAATTTTTATTAGGGCAACATTTTAAAAATCTGCTTAATCATTAAATACAAATTAACATACTAAATATTTCCAGGGAGTTAAATCTCTGCAGCAACTTGCTATTTTAAATGGTTTAATATTCCTAAAGGATTTGGGTTTCTAGAAAATAAAGCAAATGGTCAAGACGTATTTGTTCAATAATGAAGAGGGTACATTAGGCTATCCAGCAACCAAATTTGACATAGCTTAACTACAAACTTCATTTAATAGCTTTTTCCAACTTAGTGTCTCTTGATCTATAGAGAACAAATACCGACGTTCAAGACAAGCCTGTTTTAATTTATTAAGGTAAGTTGTATCGTTTTCGACTTTAATTAAATATTTGAGTAAGTCTGTCGTATTTTCAGTCTCAAAATAACCTGGATAATTTTTGCCAAGTAAGCCAACTGTGCCTTCAATCTTGGAGGCAATAACTGGTAGTTCTACCGCTAAGGCTTCAGAAATAATATTGGCTCCTCCTTCCATAATAGAAGATAAAATGAGTATTTGAGACCGTCGCATTCTATTTTTCAAATATGCATGAGATACTTCACCATGCCATTGATATCGAGGATTTCTTGATTCTTCAAATCGCGCTCGTTTTCTCCATTGATAAGTATGGGTTTTGCCATAATGATGAACTCTAATCTTGCTTTTTTTGGGTAATTTTCTAGCAGCATAAGCTGCACGTAAAGGATCTTTTTCATCACGTAAGTGACCAGCAACACAAACTTTAAAATCTTTACTTTGATATTTGACTTTTGGAAGAAACTCGGATGACTGATAAATAACACGGACCTTATTTTTTAATTCTTTAGGTAAAACGTTGGCTATTCTCGCATGCAAACCAACTAATCGATCTGCCAATAGAATGGATCTCATCGTGGTGTCTGTGTGACTATTAATATATTGGTAAGCATCTGTGCCACTAAGTGCCACAATAATAGGAAGATTTGGGTGTTGCATCGAAAATTTTAGAATTGCATCAGCACTGCGCCATGCATGTATCGCAACCATTAGATCGGCAGGTTCAGTTTGATATTTTTGAACAACCGTCACGCTATGCCCGAGCGATTGAAATATTTTCCTCCATCGATTCGCGGTAGTGCGGTTACCGTTGCGTGAGTGTACTTCGGCAGGAGTCACCAGGAGAATTTTCATGAATATTTATAACATATAGATATATTCATGCCACAAAGTGCATAATTTTTATCATCTAATCGATGATTATTAGCTGAATTAATTGAACGGGATGGTAAAATTTTGTTAATTGTATGGAAATTCAAGCTAAGAATTTAATCTACCAGTTGACGGACGCACATCAACGTGTCTGTACTTTAATTGATCATCTTAGTGATGAGCAGTTAATGGGGCCGAGGTTGCCGACGACAAATCCATTGCGTTGGGAAATAGGCCATACCGCATATTTCTATGAATATTGGATATTGAGACATCACTATGGTGAAGCTCCTCTGATTTCAAACATTGATGAGCTATTTGATTCTATTCATATTCCTCATGATGCGCGCTGGGATCTAAACCTTCCAAGTATGAAAGATACAATTGCATATATTAAAAGTGTTAAGCAGCGTGTTATTGAACATTTGTCCAGCGGAGAAGATGATCCAAAACGGGATTATTTGACTCAATACGCGATTTTCCATGAAGACATGCACTGCGAAGCGTTTACTTATACACGTCAGACCTTGTCTTATCCGGCTCCCAATATAACTCATCATGTTGACAATCTATATGATGAAGTTTCAATTGAAGAAGATATTTATATGCCTAGTGGAAGTTTTGATCTTGGGGCAGATAATCAAAATAATTGCTTCGTGTTTGATAATGAAAAGTGGTCGCACTCAGAGCAAATTAAGCCTTTTAAGATTTCACGCTATGCAGTTTGTAATAAACAATTTTTGAGCTTTATTGAAGCAGGTGGTTATCAAAGTTCTGAGTACTGGAGTGAAGAAGGTTGGCAATGGAAGCTTAACCAAAATTTAGATTTCCCAGTTTATTGGCGTAATAATAATTCTAGATGGGAAGTGCGTTGGTTTGATCAATGGTATGCATTGAAGAATTATGCAGCAGTAGTCAATATCAGTTGGTATGAAGCTCAGGCATATTGCACTTGGGCAAACAGAAGATTACCAACAGAATTAGAATGGGAAGTTGCAGCGGCAGGAAAGTTTGATGAGTGCAGTAAAACATACATCAAACGTGATTTCCCATGGGGAGAACAAATACCAGATAACACACTTGTGAATATGGATGGAATAACGCTTGGAACTATTGACGTGAGAGCTTTACCACAGGGTGAAAGTGCACAAGGTTGTCGACAAATGTTAGGCAATGTATGGGAATGGACTGATTCAACCTTTCGACCATATCCTGGATTTGTACCGGATATGTATGAGGATTATTCTCAGCCATTATTTGGTAAGACCAAAGTGTTAAGAGGTGGCTGCTGGGCTACACGGTCTCGACTAATTCGCAACACTTGGCGAAATTATTATGGTCCTGGACGTAATGATGTATTTGCAGGACTTCGTACATGTGCACAATAACTTTATAAATACAATGCGGATTTATTGATTTGTCTGAAAGTAATAACAATTTTCGTTTCTATGACTTTCATCCCCCAGAAAATGACTTTAAGAAAGATGTGCTGGAAGGCTTGCATTCTAATTTGCGTTCAATACCTCCTAAGTATTTTTACGATGAGCGTGGATCTAAACTCTTTGAGCAAATTACGAGTTTAGAAGAATATTATCCAACACGTTGTGAATTAGAAATTTTTGAAACTTATAGTCAGGATATTGCGCGTAGTATTGGTGATAGATGTGTGCTGATTGAACCAGGTTCTGGAAATGGAGATAAGGCGCGCATTCTATTAAAACTATTAAAACCTTCAATCTTCATTCCCATCGATATTTCCAAGCAGCATTTAAAAATCGCAGCACAGAATATCGCGAATGAATTTTCTGGATTAAACGTATCGGCGGTATGTTGTGATTTCAGTCTTCAACTTAAACTTCCCAATCAATTGCCTAGTGATAAAAGAGTGATTTTCTTTCCTGGGTCAAGTATTGGTAATTTTGATCCACATGAGGCAATAAAGTATTTAGAGAATTTAGCGTTAGTTGCTGGAGAGAATGGCCAGTTACTAATCGGTGTAGATTTGAAAAAAGATAAAACAACTTTGCAGATGGCTTATGATGACCGAAAAGGTATCACAGCAAAATTTAATTTAAATTTAATTATGCGTATGAATAGGGAACTAGGTGCAGATTTCGACATGGATGCTTGGAGGCATCGAGCTTTGTATAATGACATCGATGGAAGAATTGAAATGCATCTAACTAGTCAGAGTGAACAATTGATCAAAATTGATGATAGTGAATTCTTTTTTGATAAAGATGAATTTATCCATACGGAAAATTCGTATAAGTACTACATAGAAGAATTTCAAGAATTAGCTAACCAAGCTGGTTTCCATAGTCAAAATGTTTGGTTGGATCAAAATAAGCTGTTCAGTGTGCATTTATTTGTCTGCAAATGAAAAAGGAATAACTTGCAAAGTCAAAATTCACCGGTTGTAAAAGAGCTTGTGCTATTAGGCGGTGGACATTCGCACGTGTCCGTGCTTAAGAAATTTGGTATGAAATCTTTGCCTGGGCTACGCATTACCCTTATTACACGTGACATTCATACCCCTTACTCAGGAATGTTACCAGGTTATGTTGCTGGCCATTATAAGTTTGATGAATGTCATATTGATTTAGGTCCGCTCGCACGCTTTGCTCAAGCGCGATTGTATCATGGACAAGTTCATAAACTGGATACGGAACAACGAAAAATCCATATATTGGGACGACCCCCTGTTTCATATGATTTTTTATCTATAAACACAGGTTCAACGCCAACTATCGAAAATGTTAAAGGTGCTAAAGAGTTTGCCTTAATTGTTAAGCCTATCGATATTTTTTTGCAAAGATGGAAAGAACTGCAAGAACGAATTGTTAATCACAATGGTTTATTTCGAATAGTTATTGTAGGTGGGGGAGCAGGTGGTGTGGAATTGATATTATCGATACATCATTATCTACATAATATTAGTGGTCAAAACTTCAAGGTTGAATTTACTTTGTTGACTCAAAGTGAAGATATCTTGCCGACTCATAATATAGGTGTTAGAAAACGATTCAATAGAGTATTAAATGAACGTTCAATAGCCGTTCACACAAAATGTGTCGTCACTGAAATAGGTGAAGATTACGTAAATACCCAATCAGGCGATCAATTTGAAACTGAGGCTGTTTTTTATGTCACTAATGCATCAGCACCTGAATGGCCACGAGATTCGGGGTTGCAGGTAGACGAAGATGGCTTTATTCAAGTGAATGATTATTTGCAATCGCTTTCTCATCCCGATGTGTTTGCAGCTGGTGATATAGTTTCTTTACCAGAACCGCGTCCTAAATCAGGTGTGTTTGCAGTTCGACAAGGGCGAATATTAGCTAAAAATTTAAAGCGTATAGCACTTGGAGAAGATTTAAAAAAATATCGTCCACAAAGGAATTTCTTGGGGCTCATTAGTACTGGTGATCAATATGCAGTAGCTTCTAGAGGTGGATGGTCAGCGGAAGGTAAATGGATATGGACACTAAAAGACTGGATCGATCGGCAGTTCATGGAAAAGTATAATGTACTACCCAACATGGAAATAGATTTGACTCAAACAAACTATAATGGCCTAGCAGACGAGCACGCAATAAATGAATTATCTACATTAGCAATGCGATGTGGAGGCTGTGGCGCAAAAGTTGGTAGCCAAATTTTGAGTCGTGTGATGCAGCGACTTCCGGACCATCGACGTGATGACGTTTTAATTGGCAGAGATTCGGCGGATGACTCCGCAATGTTGTCAGTACCTCCCGGTAAAGTGATGGTACAAAGTGTAGATTATTTTCGCGCATTTATTAATGACAATTTTTTATTCGGTGCAATTTCCGCCAACCATGCAATGGGTGATTTATATGCAATGGGGGCGGAACCTCAATCAGTACTTGCGATCGCTACAGTACCTTATGGACGTGAAAAAATTGTTGAAGAAACTTTGTATGAACTATTAGCAGGAGCCTTAAACTCAATCGATCCAAGTGGGGCAATATTAGTTGGAGGTCACTCTGCTGAAGGATCTGAACTTGCATTTGGTTTAACGGTCAATGGTTTGATTGATCCTAATAAGGTATGGCGAAAAGGAGGGCTTAAGTCTTCCGATGTATTGATTCTAACTAAACCTATAGGCACAGGTACATTGTTTGCGGCTGATATGAGACTGAAAGCAAAAGGAAGATGGATTGATAATGCCTTAAATAATATGTTGTTATCAAACCAAAGAGCAGCTAAGTGTTTGCAAAAGTTTGATGCTAGTGCTTGTACTGATTTGACTGGTTTTGGTTTGGTAGGACACTTAGTTGAAATGACACGAGCCTCAAGAGTCGGTGTATCTATCAATTTAGATGATGTTCCAATCTTGGTTGGTGCTCGTGAGACGGTGGCTGCAGGGATATTATCTTCATTACAACCACAAAATATTAGATTACGTAGAGCAATTCAAAATATTGATGAAGCATCACAACATCCAGATTATCCATTATTATTTGATCCGCAAACTGCAGGTGGTTTGCTAGCAGGAGTCAGTAAAGATAAAGTAGAGCAATGTATAAAAGAATTAAAAATATTCGGTTATCCGGATGCAAGTGTAATTGGAGAAGTTATTTCTCTAGATGAAACTGAACCTCCTATTCATATAAATCATTAATTTTGAAATCTGCATTATTAAATCCAGTACTTTGGTTGGTACTAAGTTTAACGTTAGGTTTGGCGCCTTTTTTTCCAGAGCCACATATATGGGAAAAATTTAAATGGGTTGCTTCCGGTGCGCATGGAATGCGTTTAATTGATTGGTTTGATTTGACTATGCATGGCATTCCTTGGGTTATGCTGATAATCAGCTGTATTTTTACTTTCAAGCAGGCTAGAACTAAATGATTCGAATATTTCTTTTATTTTTACTATTTTCTTTACCTTTGCATGCTGAGAACTTTCCTCGACCGGTGGAATTAGAGCGTGATGTGAATTTTTGGTTACGGGTATATACAGAAATAAATACTCGCAGCGGTTTTATTCACGATGCATATAATTTAGAGGTGGTTTATGAAACGGTAAATGTGAATGGCGGACCCCGCTCTAATCGTAAGAAAATAAAAGAAGTAAAGGATAGGTATGCAAAAATTCTCAACACATTAGCGAGTGGTAAAAGAACAAATTTAAGTGTTGAAGAAAAACGTGTACTGAGTATGTGGGGTGATAGCGTACCAAACAAAAGATTGAAAGAGGCAGCAGGTGATTTGCGTTTTCAACGAGGGCAATCAAATCGTTTTCGTGAAGGTGTTATTCGTTCTGGAGAATGGAGAGAGTATATTAATCAAACTTTTATTGATTTGGGAATGCCTGTTGAGTTGTCAGCTTTGCCTCATGTAGAGTCATCTTTTAATCCAAATGCTTATTCACATGTTGGTGCTGCAGGCATGTGGCAGTTTATCCGCTCCACAGGCAGACGCTATATGCAGATTGATTATGTAGTCGATGAACGTATGGATCCTTTTACTTCCACTATTGCAGCAGCAAAGTTACTTCAGCATAACTATAATATTACTCAAAGTTGGCCTTTAGCGTTGACCGCTTATAATCACGGTGTAGCCAGTATGCGTCGTGCCATTAACAAATTAGGTACACGTGATATTGATATCATTGTGCGTCAATATAATGGTCGTGCATTTGGGTTCGCCTCAAGAAACTTTTATGTCGCATTTCTCGCTGCTCTTGAAGTCGATCAGAATCCTGAAAAATATTTTGGTGATTTAAATATGGTTAAACCCTATGACTATGAAATCATCACTTTAAAAAACTATATATTTGTTGATGATATAGCAGACGCACTTGGTGTAAAGAAGTCTGTGATAAAACAACATAATAAATCATTATTAGCGTCTATCTGGAATGGTAATAAACGCATTCCACTTGGGTATAAATTGCGTGTACCAAAAAACTTGCTTAAAGAACCTGCGAATCAGTCAATTGCTTCCATATCTTCTGCACAAAAGTTTGATGAGCAGACACCAGATTTGTTTCACTATGTCGTTCGTGGCGATACGATTTCTGAAATAGCTCAACGATATGGTTACAGTATTCGAGATGTAATGGCGGCAAATGGCTTACGAAGTGGACACTATATACGTGTTGGACAAAAACTAAGGTTACCTGTCAAGGAACAAGGCGTCGTTCTTGCCCAAGCTAAACCTATACAAGAAATTAAAGAACCCGTTGAACACGTTGTAAACGAAAAATCAAAAGAGAAGCCGGTTGAAACAGCTGAAGTTTTAGAAGTTGAACCAACAGAGCAAGCAAAAGAAGAAACTGAAAAAATCGCATTGATCGATGCGGAAGTACTCGATCAAAATGCTATCAATAAGCACAACGAATTAGCTGAAGAAATAGAAGAAACAGACGTCAATGTTGTAGCAGAACCTGAAATTGACGTAACCGCAAGTCCGATACTCTTGTCTGATCCGGCAGATTACACAGTTGCAGATAATGAAACGATAGAAGTTCAATCACGAGAAACACTTGGGCACTATGCGGAATGGTTGGATTTACGAGCAAGTCAATTAAGAAAAATTAATGATTTACGTTTTGGAGAACATGTTGTCATCGGGCGCCGCTTAAAATTAGATTTTTCTCGAATATCTAGAGAAGAATTCGAACGTCGAAGAGTGGGTTATCAAAAGGATCTGCAAAGCCAGTTTTTTGCTCAGTACACCATTGATGCGACATATGAATACCAAGTAAAAAATGGTGAATCACTTTGGGTGCTTGCTTTGCGCAAATTTAAAGTCCCAGTTTGGTTACTCCGACAGCATAATCCTGACGTCAATTTTGACCGAATCAAGCCTGGCCAAGAAATCATCGTGCCGATTCTTTTAGAGGTCAAAACAGATTCAATTCCCTCTTAATTATTAAGTGATTCCCAAATAAACGGTCATTATTTACCGACCAAATGAGATTTTCTTGATGTAAGTCTCAATTCAATTCCTATATTGCTGACAAAATCTCTCCTACTTCAAAGAGAGAATATTAGTAGCGAAACATGCTTAAGTACATCATTGCCATTATTTTTGGATATATTTTGTCTACTCAAGCATGGTCGTGGCAGGGCTTCAACATGGATAACGGCACTGTCATTTTGATTCAAACTGAAGAACAACAACAAGTAAAAATGGGTAATGTAACTTATTTTGACTATGACTCAGGTGAAGAGAAAGAAGGCTATCTTAATATGTACGATCAGAATATAGGCCTACTGCTTGATCTAAATTCAGGCGACTTGATTCGCGTTCGAATGGATGAGTTACAGGCGAGAAACTAATAAACTTCAGAAGTAGAGAACTGCTATAGAAAAAAGGTAATGGTAATTACCGACCTCAGTGAAAGATTTAAGGAGAAAATCTACACGGATGTAAGAGATGAGTTGCTGTTTAGCATAACTATAAAATAGAAG
>JBCDBX010000071.1:0-8745 GCA_039182865.1 Pseudomonadota bacterium | reverse complement strand
CGTGACTGAAGTACTCTAATAATTTCTAGCAAAAATTCTTTCTGTATTAAGCGCCGCTTTTGGTGTCTCTTCTTAGGCCAAGGATCAGGAAACCAAATTAATACACCCAATAAACTATCATCATTAATTTTAGATAGTACATTCATAACATCTGCATTGATGATCCGGATATTATTTAAATCTAATTCTTCAATCTTTCGAAGAACCATACCAATACCAGGGCGATACACTTCAATGCCAACAAAATTTAGATCGCTTCTCTGCTGAGCAATTGAGATTAATGATTCTCCGTTACCAAATCCAATATCGAAGACTAGCGGCTGTAAAGTTAGGAAATAGTCATTAAGATTAAGCGGGTAAGCACTTTCAATTTCTATTCCTAGATTTGGCCATAACTTTGCTACCGCATTCTTTTGTGCATCAGTAAAGCGACCTTCACGAATGACAAAGCTACGTATGGTACGTAGCGGTCTGATACTTTCATTTTTCAATGTTTTGCAGAAATAGTATCTTCTATAGGTGAAGATGCAGTAGCAAAACGACGCTTGGGCATACGCCCTGCGAGATAAGCTAAACGCCCTGCTTCAATACCATGCTTCATAGCCTCTGCCATCGTTATTGGATTTTTTGCTTCAGCAATCGCAGTATTCATTAGAACCCCATCACAACCCAACTCCATCGCAATGGCTGCATCCGATGCCGTACCGACACCTGCATCAACAATGATAGGTACATTGGCGTTTTCGATTATGGTGACAATGTTATATGGATTACGTATACCCAAACCAGAGCCTATAGGTGAGGCCAGTGGCATTACTGCAACACATCCAATATCCTCCAATTGTTTAGCAATAACTGGATCGTCATTTGTGTAAACCATCACATCAAAATTATCAGCTACCAATATTTCAGCGGCCTTAATTGTATCAATGACATTTGGAAATAGTGTTTTTGGATCGGATAACACTTCTAGTTTTACAAGAGAATGCTCATCTAATAGTTCTCGACTAAGTTTACATACTCGAATTGCATCTTCCGCATTAAAGCAACCTGCCGTGTTTGGAAGAATTGTATATTTTTGAGGTGAGATAAAATCTAATAAGTTTGCTCGATTGGCTTCTTGCCCAATGTTCGTTCGCCTTAGCGCAACGGTAACGATTTCCGCACCGCTGGCTTCAATTGCTAGTTGTGTCTGTTTAAAATCTCGATACTTCCCTGTTCCAACAAGTAGACGAGAAGAGTATGAAGATTTTGCTACTTTTAGCTTGGTATCTTGAATTTCCATATTTATATTTTTTTGAGGAAGCCGGATAGACTTAGCCGCCTCCTACTGCCTGTATAATTTCGACTTTATCACCTTCAGACAATTTAAACTTTATATGCTCGCTACGAGAAATAACTTTCTGATTAACTTCTACTGCTAAGCGGCGATTTTGTAATTCCAAACGCCTAAGCAGATCCTTAAGAGTACTTTGTGGATCTACAGATCTTGGATGTCCATTGAGGATGATTAGCATAAAAAATAAAAATTAGTAGTATGTATCTTATTGAAGATACAAAATATGAGGTGATCATTCTACTAAAACTTGAAGAGGAGGGTAAAACTTGATTAATCCTGAAAGAAAGAAAAACCACATTTCCTGCTGAAGGATATGTGGTTTAAAGTGGAAGCTTTAAAGAATTCGACTCAAATCATCGAGTTCATTTAATCCCGCTTTTACAACTTTATTGCCTTTTGCCGTTAAAACAATATCAACTACTCGACGATCAGTCTTACTGCGCTCTCTGGAAATATATTCTAAAGACTCTAATTGATCAAGGTAACGACTAATTGTCGCAGGCTCAACATGTAAATGTTGCGCAACAGCAGCAGGTGTAACAGCATGACCACTCCATAAAGTTACCAAAACCTGCCATAAATTGTAATTGGCTCCGTACCGCGCAACCTTGCGAGTGATCGAGTATCCTACCTGCCTCGACATTACACTAATATCGACAAGTAAATTCGCTCTATCTTTGACAGGCTGACTAGTATCTTTTAGTTTCCTAGGAACGACATCCTTATTAAACTCACGTGCAGTGATCATCTTACTAACTCCATAAATTATTACATTTGTATTTAGATCAATATTATTACTATCTCATTAATGAATTGCATTAAATGTTAAAGACTTTTAACAATGTTTTACATATGGAATGATTAATATATGAAGATAATCGACTTTAACTGTCAATTAAATAAAGCAATTAAATATACCTCGTGAACTCAGATATCGTCATTGTTGGTGGAGGAATTATTGGTTTGTATAGCGCTATGCTGTTAGCAGAACATAATTTAACTATCACATTAATCGACCAGGGTCCCATAGGTAAAGAGAGCTCATGGGCAGCTGGTGGTATTTTATCTCCTTTATTACCATGGAATTATGATGATAAAACGCTTTATCTGACTGAGGATAGCAGTTCTAAATATGCGTTCTTAGCTGAAACCCTGATAGAAACAACAGGTGTTGATATTGAATACTGGTCATGCGGTCTTGTTTCAATTTGCCATGAAAAACATTCAACACTTAAAAACTGGTGTGCATCTAAAGGCTTACGTTTTAGCAGTAAGTGCCCATCCGACATTGATATGTTTAAATCTCTACAAAAAAAGTTACCCATCTATTTACCAGATGTCGCCCAGGTTAGAAGTCCCAAACTTATCAGTGCTTTATATAAACATCTAATCAATCAAAACGTTAACTTATTACCCTACACCAAACTAATTGACTTAAAGATTGAAAATAAGGGTATTGTTGGTGCGCAAACATCAGCAGGACTTATTAAGACAAATCGCTTAGTTTGGGCGACAGGTGCGTGGGCAGGAATAAACAGTCCCAGCTTAAACAATCTTCCACCAATTAGTCCTGTAAGGGGGCAGATTATTGTATTTGATGGAAAAAGTATTAACTTGCGAACCATATTGTATAAACAAGGCTATTACTTGATCCCCAGAAAAGATGGCCTAATTTTGTCAGGAAGTACTTTAGAAAATGTGGGATTTGATAAATCTACTACTCCAGCTGGATATGATGAGCTCATGCAAAAATCGATTTCTTTAATTCCGGAATTAAAATCTTGCAAAGTCGTACATCATTGGTCAGGATTGCGGCCCTACTCTAAGAATCAACATCCATTCATTGAGCAACATCCAAGAATTCAAGGCTTGTATTTAAACTGTGGGCACTATCGTTATGGCGTTGCAATGGCTCCTCGAAGTGCAGAAATCATTTCAGAGACGATAATTAATCCAAATTCAGCTGATCTCATAAAATATTATGCTATGGATTAACAAAAAAGCCTATTGACTCTATGCCTTTATCTTTAATAGGAAATAGACTTATTCTAAATTCTGGCTATAATGCCGTCATGTCTTGGAATACAGCACAATTCAGCTCAAAGCGATCGGACATTATTTCACGCTTGCGTTCATCTAATATCACCCCAACGCATCAGCGAGTTCTGATTGGTGAAGCTTTATTTGAAAAAGCTCAACATGTATCTGCTGAACAGGTCTTAGCGATGGTTAACAAAGACAATGAAGAAGTTTCTAAAGCCACGGTATACAACACTCTTGGCTTATTTGCTCAAAAAGGCTTAATTAATGAAGTTATCATCGAGCCTAGTAAAGTCTTTTACGACACTAATCTTGTGAAACATTATCACCTCTATCACACTGATTCTGGCAAACTGGAGGATATCGGATCAGACCAAATCAAAATCAACCAGCTACCCGATATTCCCCAAGGTACAGCTTTGGAAGATGTTGACATAATTATTCGTTTGCGAAAAACGTAATTTTACTCAGATCAAATACCAGCATTTTAAATCCCCAAAATTACTTAACTTCCAGTAGTTCACAAAACTGAAATTATTCTCTCTATTGAGAACTTATTGAGACATATTTCACAGCTATCTCTCTCAACAAACCATACGATTCGTTGCTATAAGATCAGACGCTAAGACGTTTGGCAACTACAGTATTTTCAGAAGGTAAAGTGTCAATGAACGCACTAAGTCATCAAATTATGGGCTACTTGGATTTATCCGAACAAGGTAATAAGCCCGCACTAAATAATTTATGCCATTTAATTCAACTTCTAGACAGACATTATCAACATAAGGTCCAACGCTTAGATAAAGAGCTTCTAAAACGTATCCTATATCATTTGATCGACTGCGAATTAAACTCTGAACACAGCACTAAAGTGGCGAATACAAAAAATAGACGATTGCTTTCACAACTAACTCATTGTGAATTAAGTACACCAGAACTGTGTGAAGATGCATTTATAATTTGTACTAATTATGCCAAAAAAATCCTCATGGAAAATCAGGCTATAACTAGCACTACAAAAGATGAATTTACTCCAAGCATATTAAAGGCCGATTATTTTAGTAGCGAGCAGGATACTGAAATAAACCAAACAATAGAGTAATTCTGAAAGCGTAGGTAAATTATGTGCTTTATCGGCTAAATTGACCAATATCAATCACTATTTTAATTGTATCGCATTCAATTAACTCACTGAATAAATTAATGATGCTTGTCATTATATGCCTATAAATGTGCTAGAAGTCTTATTTTAATGTGCATTATGAAAATTTTAATTGCAAAAAATGTGAGCTAAGCAACACAAGTTAATAACCAAATTGTATCTAATACGCCTATGGATATGTGGACAGGGATGTCATTCTTATTAAGGTGAATTAACTATATGAGCAGTTTTGAAGATACATTGGTAAACCCAAATTACTCATCAGATCGATACCAATCTGTAAATACTTCATTCACTAAAACGAGTGATTCACAAGACACTGCTAAATCCAGGATTGATGATAATGATTCAGGCAATAAAATTGATTCAGCAAATGTTTTTACTGTCGGTTTATTTATTGTCCTTGCGACAACATTTTTATATGTGGTTTCTCACGCATTTTAATTTATACAAGTAAAGACCATACATCAGTTAGTTTATTCTTCAAACTAGTAATAAATTTCACCGCCGCAACTCCATCTATTGCACGATGATCATAACTTAAAGATAGAGGCAACATAAGTCGATCTTGTATGTCGCCGTTGTGCTTAGTTAATTTTATATTTGATCTTGATATGCCAAGTATTGCTACTTCTGGCTGATTGATAATAGGCGTAAAGTGCTGACCCCCAATTCCACCCAAGCTGGTAATAGTCATACAACCGCCTTGCATCTCTTTCGGTGTAAGTTTGTTATCCCTTGCCTTCTGGCTAAGTTCCATTAGCTCTTTCGCTAAATCTGGAATTTTTTTCTTATTGACATCTCTTAACACAGGTACCACTAAACCTTTTGGTGTATCCACAGCAATCCCAACATGAAAATATTTTTTATGGATCAAGCTAGTAATATCTTTATTTAAAGAACTATTAAAATCAGGAAACTCTATCAAACATTTAACTAGCGCTTTCATAATGAAAGGTAGTAACGTTAATTTAATATCTTGTAGCGCCAGTTGTCCTTTCAATTGTTTTCGTGCATTTTCTAAATCAGTAATATCTGCCTCATCAAACTGAGTTACATGCGGTGCAACTTGCCAAGAATATGCTAAACGTTTAGCAGAGACTTGGCGTAATTTGTTAATGGGGACTTCGTCTGTTTCACCAAATTCTGTAAAATCTGGCAATTCAGGTGCCGCAATAGATAAATTATGCGCACCGGATGAACCTAGGTTTCCTTTAACATGATGCTGAACATCTTCTTTGAGAATCCGCCCTTTATTGCCAGACCCTTTAACTTTTTCTAAATCTACACCTAGCTCACTAGCATATTTTCTTACAGTAGGACTTGCATATGCACTATCGCCTTCTACATTTATAGGTGTTTTTTTCTTTATTATCTTCTCTTGTGTTTTTACCGATTCGTTAGTTTCATCTTTAACTGATTCTGTCTGTTTAACCGACTCTTGTTGATCTGGCTCTGGTGTTTCTACTTTTTCACCAGATGAAGTTGCCAATATGATGAGTGCATCACCTTGATTAACTTTATCGCCAACCGAGACCTTTAATTCCTTAACAATCCCGGCTTCAGGTGTAGGAAATTCTATCGTCGCTTTATCGCTTTCCATCGTGATTATAGATTGATCTTTATCTAATTCGTCCCCGACGTTAACTAAAACTTCTAATACATCAACGTCTTCGAAGTCTTCTAGCCCTGTAACAGTTATTGTTTTATTACTAGCCATAAGTTATCCAAACATAGGATTAATACGATCCACATCAACACCGTATTGACTAATCACTTCACTAACCACAGACATTTTTATTTTGTCTTGCTGGGCTACTTCATATAAAGCGGCTATAACAATATATCGATAATCTACTTCAAAATATTCACGTAGCTTTTCTCTTGTATCACTGCGCCCATAACCATCAGTTCCAAGCACTCTAAAGCTAGATGGGATTAGTGATCGAATTTGATCGGCATAGAGTTTCACATAGTCGGTAGCTGCAATGACTGGCGCATCTGTATCACTTAAGCATTCACTGACGTAGGTGTGTTTTTGTTCTTCTTCTGGATGCAGCATATTCCATCGATGCACTTCGATACCCTCTCGATATAACTCATTAAAGCTGGTGACACTCCATATATCCGCTCCAATCTTATAATCATCTTCTAGGATTTCTGCGGCTTTAATCACTTCATTTAGTATCGTGCCACTTCCTAATAACTGCACCTTATTCTTATTTTCACTAGCAGCTTTAAACAAGTACATGCCTTTGATAATGCCTTCTTCTGCACCTTCTGGCATTGAAGGATGTTTATAGTTCTCATTCATTACCGTGATGTAATAAAAACACTCTTCTTGATTTTGATACATTCTTACCAAACCATCATGAATGATGACAGCTAGTTCATAACCGAACGTAGGGTCATAAGTACGACAGTTAGGAATTAAATTAGCAATGATATGGCTATTGCCATCCTGATGTTGCAAACCTTCACCCGCTAATGTTGTACGTCCTGCTGTTCCACCTAATAAGAATCCGCGTGCGTGACTATCTCCCGCCAACCAAGCTAGGTCTCCAACTCTTTGAAAACCAAACATAGAATAAAAAATATAAAAAGGGATCATGGCTAATCCATGCGAACTATACGAAGTAGCTGCCGCAATCCATGACGACATAGCACCCGCTTCGTTTATGCCTTCTTGTAGTATTTGTCCTGCTTTATCTTCACGGTAATACATCAACTCATCAGCATCGACGGGATCATACAGTTGCCCTTTGCGCGAATAGATGCCCATAGTTCTGAACATGCCTTCCATACCAAATGTACGCGACTCATCTGGCACTATCGGAACAATATATTTATTGATTGTTTTATCGCGAGTTAACGCCGTTAAAATTCGAACGAATGTCATGGTGGTAGAGAACTCACGTTCGCCACTATCTGCGACTAACTTTTCAAAAATTTTGAAGTCGGGAATATCTACTGGATCCATCATGGCAAATCTTTTGCGCTGCGGTAATGGACCATTTAGATTTTCCCGGCATTCTTTTATGAATATTGCTTCCGGACTTTCTTCTGGTGGACGATAAAAAGGAACGTGTTCTAAATCTTCATCTGGAATAGGTATTTGGAAACGATCTCTAAACCCTTGTATGGAATCTTTCGTTGGCTTTTTCATGACATGAGCAATGTTCATGCTTTCACCACTCTTTCCTAAACCATAGCCTTTTACCGTCTTGGCTAGTATGACGGTAGGCTGACCTTTATGTTTTGTCGCTGCTGCAAATGCAGCATAAACCTTTTGCTGGTCGTGGCCGCCTCGATTGAGGCGCCAGATATCTTCGTCAGTAAATTTTGAAACCATTTGTTCAAGCTCAGGATACTTACCAAAGAAATGTTCTCGCGTGTAGGCACCACCTTTTGCACGATAGTTTTGAAAATCACCATCAACGGCTTCTTCCATGCGTTTAATCAAAATGCCAGTTTCATCTTGCGCGAACAGTGGTTCCCAATTTGATCCCCAAATTAGTTTGATGACATTCCATCCTGCGCCTCGAAAAACGCCTTCTAACTCTTGGATTATTTTTCCATTACCTCGTACTGGACCATCCAGACGTTGTAAGTTGCAATTAACCACAAAGATCAAATTATCAAGATTTTCCCGCGCAGCTAAAGAAATTGCACCCAATGATTCTGGCTCGTCCATTTCCCCATCACCCGTGAACACCCAGACTTTACGATCAGATTCATCTTTCAAGCTCCTGTCATTTAAGTACTTCATGAATCGTGCTTGATAAATCCCTGTAATTGGTCCTAGCCCCATCGAGACTGTTGGAAATTGCCAGAACTCCGGCATGATCCAGGGGTGTGGATATGATGTTAGACCTTTGCCGTCCACATCACGACGGAAATTTTCCAGGTTCTCTTCAGTAAGGCGTCCTTCCAAAAATGCTCGTGCGTACATGCCGGGAGAAGCATGACCTTGGAAATAAACGAGATCGCCATTGTGTTTATCAGTTGCGCCACGAAAGAAAAAATTAAAGCCTATGCTATATAAAGTAGCAGCTGATGCATAAGTCGAAATATGTCCGCCTAACTCAGGATTATCTTTAGCAGCTCGTACCACCATCGCCAGAGCATTCCAGCGCTCAAGGGAACGAACACGATGCACCAAAGATGGGTCACCCGGCATACGTTCTTCGTCTGCCGTATCAAT
>JBCDBX010000070.1:0-9085 GCA_039182865.1 Pseudomonadota bacterium | reverse complement strand
TCTAGGAACCATATGGCCATTGCTAGGAGTAAGACACCAAAGACATTTTTAATAGGTTCCATCCAGGCACCTGCCTTAGGTAAGTACTTGCCTGCAGAAGTGCCAATCAGTAGCAATGGCATGCCCATGCCGATACTCAATGAGAACAGAGCTGTTCCACCTATCCATGGATCTCCTGTTTCCGCTATATATATCAGCGCGCCAATTAGCGGAGCCGTCACACAAGGACCTACTATCAAAGCCGATAAAAAACCCATAATCGCCGTACCATAAAACGTTCCATGTTTTTGGTGGTTACTCATATTGTTGAGTTTGGACTGGATGGCTGCTGGCATTTGCAATTCATATAAGCCAAACATCGAGAGTGCCAACAGTACAAATATTATCGTAAAGGTCCCAATTACCCAGGGGTCTTGAAACCAGATCTGAATATTTGCACCAGTGAAGCCAACAATTATTCCTGCAATCGTGTAAGTCACCGCCATTGCTAAGACATAAATTAGCGACAGCGTAAAACCATGTGCGGCCGTCATGTTCTTACCCTGGCCTGCAATGATACTGGATAAGATAGGAATCATGGGGAACACGCAAGGGGTGAATGCCAGCAATAAGCCAAACACAAAAAACATTCCAATGTTCACAGCTAATGATTGGTGTCCAAGTTTAGAAGCTATCTGACTATGCTCAGATTGAGCATTTGCTGCTGTAGGTATTGCAGCTGCGTCACTTGATGAAGACAACTCAATATCGATAGTTTTTACAATTGGTGGGTAACATAGGCCTGCATGCGCACACCCCTGATAACCAATATTTAGGGTAAAGTCACTTTCAGTGCTAGCGACAGGTACTGATATCTCCAATACGTCTTCAAATATTTCAACATCACCAAAAAATTCATCATGCTCCAATTTACCTTTGGGTATTTCTATGTTGCCAATACTTAAATTTTCGTTATCAGTACTTACATTTATTTTATCTCTATATAAGTAATACCCTGGTGCGATATTCCAAAGTAATTTAATTTCATTTGAAGAGGGATTTGTATGAGTTAGCTGAAATGCTTCATCAACTGGTAGGAATTCATCATTGACAGCATTGCCAAATAAGCCGTCTGCCTTTGCGGAGCTCAAGCTCAGTAGAAAAATTAATAAAAACCAGCAATGCCAGCTTAGCTTGTTTGTTCTTGTATCCATGAAATGTATTGATTAGATCCTGTTATTGGTAAAGACACCACCATAGGTAGATCATAGGGGTGTAACTGATGAATTAGATTGTCTAACTTACTATACCGGCCTTTGACTGTTTTTATTTCAAGTAGACATTCTTGGTCTTCAATCAGTTCACCCTTCCATCGATAAATTGAGGTTATTGATGGAATTATGTTGCAGCAAGCGGCTAGTCGTCTCTCAATTACCTGATGAGCGAGCATTTTGGCATCCTTGGGATTGGGAAGAGTGGTAATCACCACTATAGGATCTCGAGAGCTTGAAATTGCCATAGCTGATAAAAAATTCACCCAAATGAGCAGTACGCCATTGTAATCCTAACGAGGTGTCACCATATAGCTTCAATGGTACATTTAATCAAGATAGCCTGATGCGTGGATTCCCTATACTACTGGCGATTTTCATCGGCATACCTTTGGTAGAAGTTTATCTTTTTATCGAAGTCGGCGAAAAAATTGGTGCTTTACCCACCGTACTACTGTGCATAACAACGGCAGTCATTGGATCTGTGATGGTGCGTGCTCAGGGATTGAGTACAATGGCAAAATTTCAGCAAGAAGTCGCCGCAGGTCAAATGCCGGCCACCACGATGATGGAAGGATTTGCTCTCATGTTGGGCGGGTTTTTGCTTATCACTCCTGGATTTTTTACAGATGCGCTCGGTTTTTTGTGTCTAATTCCTTATACGCGTCGAGCGATAATCTCTCGACTTATCAATAATATGGTGATCAGTAGCAGTGGATTTCCAACACGTCCTGGCAATCCCAAATCACAAGACCCAAATGTTATTGAAGGTGAGTTTCGCGACAGCGACGACGATACCTGGAAACACTAGATATGACATTCAGGATTCTTGACTTTGAAGTATTCAACCGTATGATTAGCACTCCCCAGCATAGAGTGCTAACAAATTTTTATAACACTTTAATTTAACAGTAATTTGTCAGGAGAAAATGACATGAACTTACGCCCTTTACACGATCGCGTAGTGATCAAAAGAATGGAAGAAGAACGTACTAGCCCAGGAGGTATCGTGATTCCCGACTCAGCTACAGAAAAGCCAATCAAAGGCGAAGTTGTGGCTGTAGGTAACGGCAAGGTTAGCGAAAGCGGCGATGTACGACCTCTAGACGTCAAAACGGGAGACACCGTTTTATTTGGAAAGTATTCAGGAACCGAAGTGAAGGTAGATGGTGATGATCTACTGGTGATGCGTGAAGACGACATTATGGCTGTCGTTGAAGGCTAATTGGTTCAAACATTTTTATAACTTAATAACGTAGGTAAAAAACAATGAGTGCAAAAGAAGTAACTTTTGGAGATGAAGCCCGAGCTCGTATGGTGAATGGGGTAAACACTTTGGCAAATGCTGTTAAAGCAACCTTAGGTCCTAAAGGCCGTAACGTTGTGCTGGATAAATCTTTCGGTGCACCAACGGTGACCAAAGACGGCGTGTCAGTAGCCAAAGAAATTGAATTAGAAGATAAATTAGAAAACATGGGCGCACAGATGGTGAAAGAAGTTGCTTCACAAACATCTGACGTTGCAGGTGACGGAACTACCACTGCGACAGTGCTTGCACAATCGATTGTGCGTGAAGGGATGAAAGCCGTTGCTGCTGGAATGAATCCAATGGATCTTAAGCGTGGTATTGACAAGGCCGTTACAGCGGCTGTTGAAGAACTTAAAACACTATCAAAGCCATGTGCAGATAATAAAGCAATTGCTCAAGTTGGAAGTATCTCGGCAAACTCTGATGCATCTGTAGGTGATATTATTGCTGATTCAATGGACAAGGTGGGTAAAGAAGGTGTGATTACTGTTGAAGAAGGTAACGCGCTTGATAACGAACTTGATGTGGTTGAAGGTATGCAATTCGATCGTGGTTATCTTTCACCATATTTTGTAAATAACCAAGACAGCATGACATGTGATATGGATGATCCATTTATTTTATTGCATGACAAAAAAGTCTCTAACATTCGTGATCTTCTTCCATTATTGGAAGGTGTTGCAAAAGCAGGCCGACCTTTAATGATTATTGCAGAAGATGTTGAAGGCGAAGCGCTAGCAACACTAGTTGTAAACACTATTCGTGGTATCGTTAAAGTCGCGGCAGTTAAGGCGCCAGGTTTTGGTGATCGTCGTAAAGCAATGCTTGAGGATATTGCGATTCTAACTGGCGGTACTGTGATCTCTGAGGAAGTGGGTTTGTCATTAGAAAAAGCAACCTTAGAAGATCTTGGAACTGCTAAGCGTATTCAAATTTCGAAAGAAAACACTACTATCGTTGATGGTGCAGGTCAGGCTGATGCAATCAAAGGACGTGTAGATGCAATTCGTACTCAAATCGAAGAAGCATCATCTGATTATGACAAAGAAAAACTTCAGGAACGAATGGCTAAACTCGCCGGCGGTGTAGCTGTGATTAAGGTGGGTGCAGCCACAGAAGTTGAAATGAAAGAAAAGAAAGCACGAGTCGAAGATGCATTGCATGCGACACGTGCAGCAGTCGAAGAAGGCGTTGTTCCTGGTGGCGGTGTTGCATTGATTCGTGCACGCAAAGCGCTAAATGCCTTAACTGGTGATAACGATGATCAAACTGCTGGTGTAAACATTGCACGCCGCGCAATGGAAGAGCCACTTCGTCAAATCGTCGCAAATGCGGGCGATGAAGCTTCTGTTATCCTTGCAAAAGTTGATGAAGGCGAAGGTAACTTTGGTTACAACGCAGCAACTAGTGAGTACGGTGACATGATTGAGATGGGTATTCTTGATCCGACTAAAGTGACACGTTCTGCAATTCAGAATGCTGGCTCTGTCGCAGGGTTAATGATTACCACTCAAGCGATGGTTGCTGAAATTCCTAAGGATGATGCACCAGCCATGGGTGCACCTGATATGGGTGGCATGGGTGGAATGGGCGGCATGATGTAAGCCATCGTTAGTCTGAGATTAAAAAGCCTCGCGATGCGAGGCTTTTTTTTGAAAGTTGCAAAAGTATTATTCATGTTTAAACATATATAAATGAGGATTGATCCTAATACACATCTTATTGTCGGGGTAAATTATATTGTTTCTCCCAATCAGGATGATCGTCCCGAGAATACAAATATAGATCTAATTGTCATACATAATATTAGTTTGCCACCTGGTGAATTTGGTCAAGGCTATGTGCAAAGGTTTTTTCAAAATAAATTGGATGAAAATGCACATTCATTTTTTCAAGAAATAAAAGATTTAAAAGTCTCCAGTCATTTGTTTATCGAACGCAGTGGAAAGCTAACTCAATTTGTTCCATTTAATAAGCGTGCCTGGCATGCAGGTAAATCAAACTTTAAAGGTCGAGAAATATGTAATAATTTCTCAATTGGAATTGAGCTGGAAGGGACTGACGATCAAGAGTATACAGAGGAACAATATCGAGTATTAAATGCTGTCATTATGAGTTTACAGATGGCCTATCCTTCCTTATATGAAAATAATATTGTTGGGCATTGTGATATTGCGCCTGATCGAAAAACAGACCCAGGTCCTGCATTTGATTGGTCAAAATTAAAAACTAGCTAGCAGTAATGACCCATTCATGATTATAAGAGATCGTCTCGATTAATAATTTTATATTGGGGTGCGAGCCAGAATTGTTGCGTTCCTCTAGTGTGTAATCACCATATAGGGCTAAACCTTGCAGCGCCTCGTTTGCAGTCAACTTAAACTTATTTTCAGACACGATGTTATATAATATTTTCACTGATGCTTGTTTTCCAGGAACATTGTCAATCTTGAGTCTTTCACCTGTACTGCTATTTTCTAGTATTAAAGAAGTAATATGAGCTGTGTCGGCTAGTTGATCAAAACCATCACCAAAATGCTTATCCATTTAGTTTAATCCATTGATTATTGGTAAATCCTTCACAGGGTTTGAATTGTGTTTTGTAGTTCATTTTTTCGCAATCTTCTATCCAGTAACCTAAGTAAAGATAATCTAAATTCTGCCGGTGTAGTAGTTCGATTTGTTTGAGTATAGAAAACACACCTAAGCTTCTTTGTGAATAACTAATATTATAAAAGGTATAGACAGCAGACCATCCCTGTTTAAGTGGGTCGCATATTGAGACGCAAACGAGTTCACTTGATGGCAGGCGATATTCTATCGCAAACGTTTCTGACCAATCACTAAATAAAAAATTGTCAAAAGTATCTATAGCATCATGCATGCTGTCAGATTCGGGATGTTTTGAAATGATATAGTTGTTATACAGGTCATAATATTTGCTGTGATCGGGTGAATTAATGATTTTCACGTTTAGGTCTTCATTCTTAGTGAGGCTTCTCTTTTGCGTGCGAGTCGCTTGAAAGCCTAAGACAGGAATCCTAAGTGATATACATTGTTTACAGTTAAGACAATTTGGTCGATGGATACGGCTTCCGGCGCGTCTAAACCCTAAATTGATTAATTGGCTGTAAATATCTTTAGATAATGATTGAGCGGGATCAGTTGTATGATGATGCGCTGTATTGCTAGGAATATATGGGCAACTGTAAGCTGTGCTTTGATATAATTTTAATTTAAGCATGATGCTAGTGTAGCAAATCATTTATATCGCTACTTCAAGTGGGAATGGACTTATATATTTATGCGAAAAGAACTCAATAAAAATATCAATTTATTATTAGAGCATAACCTTGAAGCAATTTTAAAAATTGGCAAAGTTGGCATTGAAAAAGAATCTTTGAGAACAGATATGCAAGGTGTGATTGCAAAAACTGATCACCCAAAATCCCTGGGTGCTGCACTAACACATCCATATATCACAACAGATTATTCTGAAGCATTACTTGAATTTGTAACGCCACCGACTGAATCAAGTCAATCTGCAATAGACTTTCTGGGTGACATACATAAATTTGTTTATCCAAATATTATTAATGAATGTCTTTGGCCTGCGAGTATGCCTTGCAAACTAAATGGAGAAGATAGTATTCGCATTGCAGAATATGGAAATAGTAATTTAGGTATGATGAAACATGTCTATCGTAAAGGTCTTGGGTATCGTTACGGAAAGATCATGCAAGTGATAGCCGGAATTCATGTGAATTTATCAATGCCGATAACTTTTTGGCAGCCTTGGCAACAAATACTAAATGATAAAGAGAGTGAACAGGATTTTATTAACGAGCAATATTTTAAATTAATCCGTAATTTGCAGCGTATTGGTTGGCTAATACCCTATTTATTTGGGGCATCTCCTGCTGTAGATAAATCATTTACTCATCAAGGTGTTAAAGATTTAAAGCCATGGGACGATGAAACCTTATTTGCACCTTACGCTACTTCATTGCGCTTAGGTGACATCGGTTACACCAATGACCGAGAAAACGAAATTGGTGTAAACGCTTGTTATGATAGTTTGTCGGAATATGTAAATTGTTTAACTCGTGCGATCGAGACACCTTACGCTCCATATGAAGAAATTGGTGTAAAAGTTTATGGGGAGTATCGTCAACTCAATGCCAATATTTTACAAATCGAAAACGAATACTATGGAACAGTGAGACCTAAGCAGATTGCAAATCGTAAAGAAAAACCAACGCATGCTTTGTTAGATCGAGGTGTGCGTTATGTTGAAATACGATCTTTAGATATTAACCCTTATTCTCCATTTGGAATTAGTATTGAGCAACTTCATTTTATTGAAGTCTTATTTATTTATTGTTTATTAGGTAAAGAAGAGGCTATAAGTCGAAATGAGCGAGAAGAAATAGATATCAATTCACATGAGGTGTCTAATTTTGGAAGGCGTCTTGGGCTATACTTGCGTCGAAATAGTGAAGGTATTCTGTTACAGGATTGGGCGCATGAAATATTTGATGACTTGAAAGACCTTGCAGCATTAATGGATAAGAATACGGGCAAATCGTACTATACAAAAGCGATTGAACAGTTTAGTGTTTGTGTCGATTCAATAGAATATACCTTCTCCGCAAGAATTCTCGCAGAAATGCACATGAACAAGTGGTCGTATTATGACTTCGTAGAAAACCTCGGCAGAGATTACTGTCGTCATTTCTCGAATTGCAAGGAAAATGTAAATGAAGAACTTAGACTAGCGGTTAATAAAAGTTTTCTAGACCAACAAGAAATTGAATCTAATGGGCAACAGAATTTTACCGAATTTCTTACGGAATACTTTTCGCAAGAGTATAACTTGTAATAATATAAAATATTGAGAGACTGCTTTTGAGAAAACTACTTACATTTTTAATTTTTTTATTGCCTTCAGCTATATTTGCTGAAGTTGTGAATATCGATATTCATCAGCTTAAAAGTATGTTGAAGGAAGATGTTGTGGTAATTGATGTTCGAACGCCTGGTGAGTGGAAAAGCACTGGCATTGTGGAAGGAAGCATTCCCATTATGTTTTTTGATGAGAAGCGAAAACCACTTACAAAAGAGTGGATGCAACAAGCATCAGAACATATTTCTCCAAATAAAAAATTAATTCTTATTTGTCGTACAGGAAATAGAAGTGGAGCAGTTGGGAATTATTTGGTCAAGCAACATGGTTATCAAAACGTTTATAATGTGAAAGGTGGCATCGTCACCTGGAAAAAAGCAGGATACACAACAGTTTCTCCCTGATTTATGTATAAAGCGATAGATAGTCCTTATCTGGTACCTATTGATGGATCATTTAAGTACAAGGATGCACCCACCTGCATTGAGTCTGCTAAGCTAGACGATAAGCATTATAAAAAGAAGTTAAATAAGCTTACCGACCAGCTCTATGATCTCCAGCGCATTATGTACGCTCACGACCGTTACTCACTATTACTGGTATTTCAGGCAATTGATGCTGCGGGGAAAGACAGCACTATTCGACATGTGTTAACAGGAATTAATCCGGCGGGTTGCCAAGTCTTTTCTTTCAAAAAGCCGTCAAGCTTAGACTTGGACCATGACTTTCTATGGCGAACGGCAAGATGTTTGCCCGAGCGTGGACGAATTGGTGTATTTAATCGTAGTTACTATGAAGAAGTGTTAGTAGCGAAAGTACATCCTGAGATATTAGATTCACAGCAATTACCTTATGAATATAAGCATGCTGATATATGGAAGCAGCGTTATGAATCCATCACTAATCATGAGCAACATCTTGCTCATAATGGCACAATTATTCTCAAGTTTTGGTTAAACATTTCCAAAGAAGAACAACGCCAACGTTTTCTAAGTCGAATTGAAGAGCCAGAAAAGAACTGGAAATTTTCTGAAGCTGATGTCAATGAGCGTGAATATTGGGACGATTATATGAATGCCTATGAAAAGGCGTTACAAAAAACTTCAAAGTCATGGGCGCCTTGGTATGCGATTCCTGCTGATAATAAACCCTATATGCGCTATAGCGTGGCAAAAATTATTGTCGAGACAATGGAATCGCTCAATATGAAATATCCAGAACTTAACCCTGAGATTAAAAAGAATTTAGCCAATATAAAAGAGAGACTGTTAAATGATAAATCTTAGAAGAGCTTAATCTGTTCTTTTAAACTTCCAACTAAATTGTAATAAGCTCGGTATTAGTAGTAGTGTAAACAGCGTACTAAAAATCATTCCACCGACAATGACAGCACCAAGTCCACGATAAAGTTCGGCTCCAGCACCTGCAAAAATCACTAAAGGTAACATACCAAATACGGTGGTTGCCGTACTCATTAAGATTGGACGAATTCGTGTACGAACAGAGTTGATCACTGCTTTTTGTCTACTCATGCCAGCACGCTCTGAGTTTCGAGCTTGATAGACTAGTAGAATCGCATTGTTGACGACAATGCCTAAAAGAATAATAAACCCAATCATT
>JBCDBX010000069.1:0-9186 GCA_039182865.1 Pseudomonadota bacterium | reverse complement strand
AGCGTCCCAGGGAAGCAAGCTTGTTTTCTTGAACCTGACGATCAAAGTCAGATGTATCATTGAGATAGATCACCGAGCCTTTATCTTCTTCTCTAGCACCAACTTTCGTAACGCGCACATGAAGCGAAGATAAGTTTACTCTGTTTAATGTATGTGTTTCAGAAGAATTTTGTCTATCAAGCCGCCATGCTTTAAGGATTTGATATAAATCATTGGATACGTCTTTTAACGTTGTGTTTAGAATATTTATTTCTTTGCCAAGTAAATTTAATGCTGCTCGGTTTATTAGTTTGATAGAGCTGTCTTCATCGATCACCATGATACCGGAGTCAATTCGATTAATTAAATGATGATTAAGTTGAGCTAAGTTCGCTAAATCAATACCTCGCTTTTCAGCAAGTTTTGCACTTTCTGAAGCTCTATTCGCCAGAGTGATTGCTAAAAATGCTGTTGCAAATAAGGCTATACCCAAAAGACCCGTTTGGCTATATGAAGTGTTCTCAATAATACCTGAGAAATCTCCGATCACTTCTTGAGATAAAAGAGCAACAGTCCCATATGACGCAAATAATAAAGCCGTCTTTCCTGGCAGTAGTAATGACGCACCGGCAATAGGTGCAATAATTAATGTGCCCCAGCCACTTTCAATGCCACCAGCAGTTAAAGTAAATAATGCAATTATGATGACGTCAACTAAAACATTGATATGGACCTGGAAGCGCTGTTCTAGATTAGGTTTGCTGCCAATGAAAAGGGTGATTAGTGAATAGGTAATATAAAAAATACTTAATTCAAGAAAATACTCCTCTTTTGTAATACGTTGAATAAGAGAGATATTGAAAAAGTTGGAGCTAAATAATAAAAGGGCGATTATTAGGCGATAAGCATTAAGAAGTTGTAAAGAGCGATGCTGAAGAAAAGCTTTTTGATCAGATTTGCGACGAAACGGATGTGTCGACGAGTTCTTTGAAGTCATAATAAGACTGTAGAATCGAATTTGATGCTTGTTATAGTACCAAGCTTTTGCAAACATAGCATTTATTACTTAATCTAAAATTTCAGGTTTTAATCGAGTGTCAGCAAGTTTGAAAATTATTTTGGCTCAGCTAAATTATTGTGTGGGCGATATCGAAGGGAATAGTAAGAAAATTATTGAAAATATTGAGCTTGCAAAATCCGAATATCATGCAGATTGTATTGTTTTTACCGAGTTAGCATTAATAGGGTATCCCCCAGAGGATCTTATATTTAGAGCTAAGATTAATGAGCGAATAAAAAAGTGCGTGCGCCGAATCCAAGATGTAACAAAGAATATTATAGTTGTTATTGGAACGCCATGGATCGATCAAAACGAAATATACAACGCAGCTTTAGTGTTGCGGGATGAACAAATTGTTGCGAGATATTATAAAAAAATATTACCTAATTATAGTGTGTTTGATGAGGAGCGATATTTTTCATCTGGCACAGAAACCTGTTTGTTTGAAATCGATGGAGTAAATTTTGGTTTAACGATATGTGAAGATGTTTGGGATTCAGAGCCAGTTAAACAGTGTAAACAATCAGGTGCTGACCTTATTATAAGCATTAACGCAAGTCCTTTCCATGAGCATAAACAAAATGAACGCATACAAGTAGTCACACAACAAGTGATTGATAATCATCTGCCAGTCTTTTATGTAAATCAAGTGGGTGGGCAGGATGAGCTAGTATTTGATGGCGGATCATTCGTAGTTGATAACCAACAAAAACTTATAGCTGAAGCTGCTATCTGCGAAGAAGAGTTATTGCTTATAGAGTATGTTTCAGGCCTTAAGAAATTTAGCGCTAATAATATGTTAGCCAAAAATCATAACGAAAATGATGCGGTATATCGAGTGCTTCAGCTTGGTCTAAAAGACTATGTCAATAAAAATGGATTTAAAGGTGGGTTGATTGGTCTATCGGGAGGGATTGATTCTGCTTTAGCATTGACGTTGGCTGTTGATGCGCTAGGTGCTGATCATGTTCATGCAGTAATGATGCCGACTCAATTTACGTCTGATATGAGTTTAGAAGATGCACAGCTCCTAGCCAATAATCTCGGTGTTAAATATTCTGTGATTGAAATTGAGTCGATTATGAATTCTTTCAAAGATGCTTTAGAAGAAATGTTCCAAGGCACAAAGAGAGATACTACCGAAGAAAATATACAGGCGAGAATTCGAGGAACGCTGCTTATGGCAATTTCGAATAAGTTTGGCTATATGGTGATATCAACTGGTAATAAGAGTGAAATGGCTGTGGGATATGCGACTTTATATGGTGATATGGCGGGTGGTTTTGCGCCATTAAAAGACGTCCCAAAAATGAAAGTATTTGAACTGTCTAAGTATAGAAATACGCTGAGTGATGTTATTCCGCAAAGAATTATAGAACGTCCGCCCAGCGCAGAACTTTCACTCAATCAAATTGATGAGGATAGTTTGCCTCCATACGAAATTCTCGATCAAATTCTTGAATTGTTTATTGAACAAGATTCCTCGCGCGATGAAATTACTGCAAGAGGTTTCGATGAAGATATTGTGTCTAGAGTTATTGAAATGGTGTTTCGCAACGAATACAAGCGCCGACAAGCCCCGCCAGGAGTGAAGATCACTAAACGCGCCTTTGGAAAAGATAGGCGCTACCCTATTACTTCAGGCGTTTTAAGTTATCTAAATAAAGACTAGTCGCAGTAGTATGTTCTGAATCGTAATTTTTCTAACATTCTCTGCCAAGTGTTTGAGGCGCAGCTAATTTTAGTCGTTGCATATTCAGGATCTAACAGCGTTCCATCTTCGCTTAGAAAATTTTGCGCATATACCTTATGGGTATCAAAAGCTAAATCATTTAATCCAAGTTGGCGGTAGGCAAGTTCAAGTGTGTACACCGCTTGAGGCATTGCAGGCGCGCCTTGGTATCTTTCTATGGCGTAAGTGGCTCTGTTAATGGCTGCAACATAAGCGCCGCGTCGCATGTAAAAATCTGCAACGGTAATTTCGTGTTCTGCTAATTCATTGCGCAGAAATATCATGCGTTGTTGTGCATCGTCCGCATATCGGCTACCTGGAAATTTCTGTATGAGCGCAGAAAAATCGTCAAAAGATGCACTTAGAGATGATGGGTCTTTTTCTGAGGGGTCTCGTGGCAATACAAAATTTAGAACAGTTTTGCTTTTATCAAAATTAGCCAACCCCTTCATATAATAAGCATAATCGACATTTGGATGTTGTGGATTTAATCTAATAAAACGATCAGCATTAGCAATTGCTAGGTCCATTTCTCCCTGACGGTAATATAAAAATATTAGCTCTAGTTGTGCTTGCTGTGCGTAGCGCCCAAATGGGTAGCGCGATTCTAATAAAGTATATTTTTCAATGGCATCTGGAAACTGATTATTGACCATGTCTCTATTGGCTTCTTGATACAAGCGCTGGGCAGATACGTCTTCACTGATTTGTGGGTCTTCATCTTCATCTCCACCAAACAAGCCTTTGACAGTAGAACAGCCAGTTAAAGTAAGCAGATGAGCCAATAGAATAAAGAATACGGAAATTCGCTTCATAATGTTATGACGGATACTATTTTGACTATTATACCTAAACCTATGTGATACTCACTAAATGATTATGACTGAACAGGCAAAAATGACTGCAATTATTCCTGATGATCATTGCGGACTTAGATTAGATAAGTCTCTAGCGATGGTATTTCCGGAGTATTCACGCGCAAGATTGCAGAATTGGATCGCCAATAATCATGTTATTGTCGATGGAAATTTCAAAGCCAGCAAATACAAAGTGGCGGGTGGTGAGCACATTGAGTTAATTGCTAATCTTGAAGATCAAAATTTAGAGTCTGCTCCTGAAGACATCCCACTCGACATCTTGTATGAGGATGAGCATATTCTAATCATCAACAAGTCTGTCGGCTTAGTCGTTCATCCTGGAGCGGGTAATCATACAGGTACCATGTTAAATGCGTTATTGCATCATAGTGATCAGCAGGCGGCTTTACCTCGTGCTGGCATAGTTCATCGTCTTGATAAAGACACCAGCGGTTTAATGGTCGTAGCAAAATCACTGCAAGCACATTCTGCTCTTGTTGATCAGTTGCAGCAACATATAGTGGGACGTTATTACTATGCTATTGTCAGAGGACAGATGATTTCAGGCGGGACTTTTGATGAGCCAATAGGTCGACATCCTACTGAAAGGACTAAAATGGCTGTCTCTGATAAAGGTAAGTCAGCTTGCACGCACTATAAGATTATTGAAAAATTTAAACGTCATACATGGGTAGAAGCTCATCTTGAAACAGGTCGAACACACCAGATTCGCGTGCACTTTGCTGCCCACAAATTTCCATTAGTGGGAGATGCTGTTTATGCGCCTAGAGTACAACGAGTTGCAAATGTTCCAGCAGAGTTAAATGAAGTATTATGCAATTTCCCAAGACAAGCTTTACATGCATTTCGTTTGGTACTGCAACATCCAATAACAGGTAATGAAATGCAGTGGAAGACTCCGATACCTCAAGACATGCAGGGCCTAATTGAAAAATTAAGATTGTATTCATCCTAATGAGTCTGAAGTTTATCAAGCCGGATTGGCCGCTCCTAGATAAATTAAATGTTGTGACGACCACTCGCTCAGGAGGAGTAAGTTTAGCGCCATATGACCAACTTAATTTGAGCATGTATGTAGGAGATAACAAGAAAGATGTAGAAGATAATCGTAATCTAGTTGCGCAACACTTAAAGTTACCAACTAACCCTATATGGTTAAAACAAATTCACAGTAGTTATGTTGTCGATGCTTACTTAACAGCGAGTGATGAAGTTGAAGCAGATGCATCAGTTACCGTCAATCCTGAAACGGTTTGTGCAGTTCTAACTGCTGACTGCCTGCCTGTTGTGTTTTCTGATGAGAATGCTAGATGCATTGGCGTCGCACATGCAGGTTGGAAAGGTTTGTTAGGCGGTGTGCTCCAACAGACTATTCAATCAATGGCTAAGACTATAAAACCAGAATATGCATGGTTAGGGCCTGCGATTGGTCCTTCCGCTTTTGAAGTCGGCAAAGATGTATACGAAGCCTTTATCAATCAAAATGAAATTTTCAAAAATTCTTTTCGGATCAAAAATAATAACAAGTGGTATTTCAATATTTATGAAGCTGCAAAGTTAGTGCTACATTCTCAAGGCATCACTAAAGTATATGGTGGATCATATTGCACGCATTCTGAAAAAGACCTTTTTTATTCATATCGGCGTGATGAAACCACTGGTCGAATGGCCACATTAGTATGGAAATGCCAAAAATAATCTCTTGAAGTTCTGACAAATCACCCCCAAATATAGGGAAGATTTGAAAAAAAACAGAAACTTATGAGAACAGATAAATTAACCACTACATTTCAGACAGTATTGCAAGAAGCCCAATCGCTGGCGGTGCGACACGGTCAACAAATGATGGAGCCAGTGCACGTTATGCAAGCGATGCTTGAGCATCAAGGCAGTGGTGTATTCAATATCTATGCTAATGCTGGCGTGGATGTACCTGCATTGTTATCTGCTTGCAAATCTGAAATTCAATCATTACCTCAAGTCAGTGGATCTGGAGGAGAAGTGCATGTGTCTTCTGGTCTTGCTGGACTATTAAATCTAACTGAAAAAACAGCGCATGATTGGGGTGATGAGTACATTGCATGCGAAGCGTTTGCCTATGCGGCATTCCAAGATAAAGGAAAGCTAGCGTCACTACTAAAGCAGGCGAATGGCGATGAAAATAATGTTAAGACAGCAATTGATAACTTGCGTCAGGGCGAAGGTGTGCAACATCCCAATCAAGAAGAGCAGAGGGGTGTTCTAGACAAATATACTATTGATTTAACTGAGCGCGCTGAGCAAGGCAAATTGGATCCAGTGATTGGGCGCGATGATGAGATTCGCCGCGCTGTTCAGGTGCTACAAAGAAGAACTAAAAATAATCCTGTCTTAATTGGTGAACCCGGTGTAGGAAAAACAGCCATCGTTGAGGGATTAGCCCAGCGCATCATTAACGGTGAAGTGCCTGATGGGATTAAAGATAAACGCTTACTATCATTAGATTTAAGCGCTTTGATTGCAGGCGCAAAATTTCGTGGTGAATTCGAGGAGCGCTTGAAAGGCGTGCTTAATGATTTGGCTAAACAAGAGGGCCAAATTATTTTATTCATTGATGAATTACATACTATGGTCGGTGCAGGAAAAGCAGAAGGTGCGATGGATGCCGGTAATATGCTTAAGCCTGCATTAGCTCGTGGTGAGCTACATTGCGTCGGTGCAACCACTTTGGATGAATATCGAGAGTATATAGAAAAAGATGCGGCGCTTGAAAGACGCTTTCAGCAAATTATTGTTGATGAACCTTCCGTTGAAGATACCATCGCCATACTCCGTGGGTTAAAAGAAAAGTATGAATTACACCATGGAGTAGAAATAACAGATCCAGCAATTGTGTCTGCTGCGACACTTTCTCACCGTTATATTTCTGGTCGTCAATTGCCTGATAAAGCTATTGACCTGGTGGATGAGGCGGCTTCAAAGATTAGAATGGAAATTGATTCTAAACCTGAAGAGATGGATCGTTTAGATCGCAGACTTATTCAATTGAAAATTGAGCGAGAAGCACTAAAAAAAGAATCTGATGAGGCTTCAAAAAAACGTCTTGAAACACTTGAAGATGAAATCTCTGAACTCGAAAAAAAATATTCTGATTTAGAAGAAATTTGGCATGCTGACAAAGCGGCATTACAAGGCACCCATCATGTAAAAGAGGAATTGGAGCAGGCGCGTATCCAAATGGATGCGGCACGGCGTTCTGGAGATCTTGCCAAAATGTCTGAGTTGCAATATGGCGTCATTCCTGATTTAGAAAAGCGACTGGCGATGGCATCAGGTCAAGAAAGTGCGCCTATGCAGTTGCTACGTAATAAAGTTTCGGACAATGAGATTGCAGATGTCGTTTCACGTTGGACGGGTATCCCTGTGTCCAAGATGTTGGAAGGCGAGCAACAAAAACTATTACACATGGAAGAACAGCTTCGTCAGCGAGTTGTGGGTCAAGAAGAAGCGATTGAAGCTGTTTCGAACGCAGTGCGTCGCTCTCGTGCAGGCTTAGCTGATCCAAATCGTCCTAATGGTTCATTTCTGATGTTAGGTCCAACAGGAGTAGGAAAAACCGAGTTAACCAAAGCACTTACAGAATTTTTATTCGATACTGAAGAAGCTATAGTACGAATAGATATGTCAGAATTTATGGAGAAGCATTCTGTCGCACGCTTAATTGGGGCTCCTCCAGGTTATGTAGGTTATGAAGAAGGTGGCTATTTAACTGAAGCGGTTCGACGCAAGCCTTATAGTGTGGTTCTGCTTGATGAAGTAGAGAAGGCGCATCCTGATGTGTTTAATATTTTATTGCAGGTATTGGATGATGGTCGTTTGACGGATGGTCATGGTCGTACTGTCGATTTTCGTAATACGGTAATCGTGATGACATCTAATCTTGGTAGTGATCGCATACAAGAATTACCAACTAGCCAAGATTATGAGCAAATGAAAGCTACAGTAATGGAAGTGGTAAGTGCACATTTCCGACCTGAATTCATTAATCGAATAGATGATGCCATTGTGTTCAAGCCTTTAATTAAAGAACAAATTTTAGCGATTGCTAGAATACAGTTAGAAAGGCTAAAGCAACGTTTGTCAGAACGAGATATTGCTATCGATGTATCAGTGCCAGCTCTGGAGTATCTAGCGAATGCTGGATTTGATCCAATTTATGGTGCGCGGCCATTAAAGCGTTCTATCCAACAGCATTTGGAAGACCCATTAGCGAAAGCATTGCTTGCGGGTGAATTCAGTGCAGGTGACACGATCAAAGCTGACTTAGTTGACGGACAACTTGTATTCTCTAAAGCTTAATTATTTGAAATTTTGATCAGTATTTTGTCTAGTATACGATGTGGCAAAAACCGTTTTAAATATGCAAATAAATACGTTGGGAAAGTGACATAGTATCTTGGTTTGGGTTTATTGCTTTCCAGTGCATGTAAGACTTTTTTGCTGACAGCTTCTGCCGGTAGAGTAAAGGGGACTGCAGCACCTTGTTTTTGTAAACGTTGTTCTGCGATAAAGTAATCATCTTTAAATGCGCTGTTATTTCGATCAATCGTTCTCATATAAATCTCATAGCTATTCTGTCGAAATTTAGATTCGATGGGACCAGGCTCAATAAGTGAAATAAATATCTTGGTATTGTTTAATTCAAGCCTTAATGTATCTGCGAATCCTTCGATGGCAAATTTGCTTGCGTTATAAGCGCCGCGAAATTTTAATGCGATTAGCCCAAGAATCGAACTATTGTAAATAATGCGGCCAGCGCCTTGTGATCGCATAATGGGTATCGCAAGATTAGTTAATTCTATCCAGCCAAACACATTCGTTTCAAATTGTTGTTTGATGGTTTCTCTAGAGAGATCTTCGACAGCACCTGCCTGCCCATAAGCGCCATTATTAAATAATCCATAAAGTGTGCCATTTGTATGCCCAAGTGTTTTGGCAAATGCTTCTTTTATACTATTTGAATCACTTAAATCTAATTGCAAACTAAATAAACCCTCGGAATTAAGTTTTTTGACATCTTCCTGTTTGCGCGCGGTTGCAATCACATCATAGCCACGCATCTGTAAATCTTTTGCAGTTTGATAACCAATGCCAGAAGAGCAACCAGTAATTAATACGGCTTTTTGTAGTGATTTTTTATTCAAAATAATACTGATGTTTTCATATTAATTTTCGCATGGAAATAAAAAAAGCCGGGTTCATTTGAACCCGGCTTTCAATAGAAAAACTAAACGATTCGACTATCTTATAAATCGAAGTCGTCGTCGTTGTTGTTGGTAGTGCAGTTACGCTTCTCAATGCCGTTGTCAAGCGCGTACTTCTCAGCACCTGCATCAATAATAGACTGTGATAACTCAACGTCACCTTCAATCCAATCTGACACAATGTTCCACTTACGCGCACTGGCATCCCATTGCTGGAACTTCGCCAAGTGACCACCTACGTGGTCAAGACATGTGAGGTGTAACTCAGGCACTAGACCTGTCGCACCTAACTCT
>JBCDBX010000068.1:0-9243 GCA_039182865.1 Pseudomonadota bacterium | reverse complement strand
CAAACACTAGTCCAAACTCTGATTTTATTGAATCTTGCTCATAGCCAAGTTCACGCAGCCACTCAGTGCGTGCGCGCTCCAAGAAATTAAGGTATTGACTGTGATACACAACCCCACCCGCGTCGGTGTCTTCATAATAGACCCGAGTCGGCCAGACAAATTGACTCATACTTGATCCGAAAACAAATCAGGTTTTTCTTGTGCTTGTTGTATTTGTTGTGGTGCACGCATACCAAAATGACGATAGCAATTCATCGTTGCAACTCTTCCACGAGGAGTACGCATTAAAAATCCATTCAAGATCAGATAAGGCTCTATGACATCCTCAATTGTCCCTCTCTCTTCACCGACAGCGGCTGACAAACTATCTAAGCCAACTGGCCCACCATCAAATTTTTCGATCACTGCCAATAACACTCGACGATCCATATGATCAAAACCATTTTGATCCACACTCAACATATCGAGCGCACTTTCAGCAACGCCTTTTGTGATCACACCATCACCTTTAACTTGCGCATAGTCGCGCACGCGCCTCAATAAACGATTCGCGATACGTGGCGTTCCGCGTGAGCGTTTTGCAATTTCAATGCTTCCCTGCTCCTCAATATCGACTATTAGAATACCTGCAGAGCGCATAATGATAGAAGATAGCTCTTGCGTTGTATAAAATTCAAGACGCTGAACAATGCCAAAACGATCGCGCAGAGGTGACGTTAATAACCCGGCTCTTGTGGTTGCACCAACCAAAGTAAAGGGTGGCAAATCTAATTTAATTGATCGCGCACTCGGTCCTTCACCAATCACAATGTCTAGCTGAAAGTCTTCCAACGCGGGATATAAGATTTCCTCAACGACAGGGCTTAAACGATGTATTTCGTCCACAAACAACACATCATGCTCTTCTAAATTCGTCAGAATTGCCGCGAGATCACCCGCTTTTTCTAACACGGGGCCGGATGTTTGGCGCATATTGACGCCCAACTCGTTTGAAATAATATGTGAAAGTGTCGTTTTCCCAAGACCAGGTGGCCCAAAAATCAATACATGATCTAACGCTTCTTGGCGTTCGCGCGCAGCCGTAATGAAGATCTCCATTTGCTCGCATACTGTTTCTTGCCCCGTGTAATCCGCTAATGTTCGCGGTCGAATAGCACGATCAAGTTTGAGTTCATCACTTTCTACGTTATCAGCAGCAATTAGTCGATCAGATTCCATTAATTTAAACTCGTTTTTAGTGCTAGTCTGATTAAGTCTTCACAAGAGGAGGCATCTTCTTTTACATTTTGAACCATACGCACCGCCTCAGGACCTTTATACCCTAAAGCGGTTAATGCAGATACTGCCTCTTCCATAAAATTACTTTCATCATTGGTTAGCGAAGTTGAATCAACACTATTCGAGAGGCCACTGACTTCGTCTGTCAATCTATCCTTTAACTCTACAATCAGCCTTTCTGCGGTTTTCTTTCCGACACCTGGCAAGCGAACAAGTGAATCCGTATCGCCAAACTGAATACAGTTTTTAAATCCCTTTGCATCCATACCAGATAAGATCGCTAATGCCATTTTTGCACCGACGCCATTAACTCTTAATAGCGTACGAAATAAGCTTCTATCAGAAGTCGAGTTAAACCCATAAAGTGTTTGTGCGTCTTCACGTACGACCATATGTGTGAATAAAATGACGCTTTCGCCACATTCAGGTAATTGATAAAAAGTCGACATAGGAGCTTGTAGTTCATAGCCTACTCCACTGACTTCTAACATTAATTCTGGGGGTTGCTTATAGACTAATAATCCATGCAGCCGACCTATCATTTTGCTTTTACACCATCTTTATATTGTGAGCTCAAACCTGTGTGTGCGTGACAGAGCGCAACTGCTAATGCATCAGCCTCATCTTCTTGTAAGACTTTGCGAATATTGAGTAGTCTAAGAATCATGTGCTGGATTTGTTCTTTAGATGCCGCACCATAACCCACAGTAGACTGTTTAACGGCTTTAGCACTGTATTCAAATACAGGAATATTTAAGTTAACCCCGGCAGTGATGGCTGCTCCCCGCGCGTGCCCCAATTTCAGTGCTGACGCTGCATTTTTAGATAGAAACACTTGTTCAACAGCCATGTGCTCAGGCTGCTGTTTAGCAATAATTGTGTTTAATTGAGAAAATATTTGCCCAAGCTTCAAAGGGATCGAATCCTTTGGCAGTTTAATAAAACCGCTCTCTATGTATCGACTCTGCTGGCCATTACTCTCGATTATGCCATAGCCAGTTTTAACAGAACCTGGGTCGATTCCAATTATTCGTATCATCGAAGACTTAATTCATATTCTCCAAAGCTTCATCAGGGAAATCGGCATTCGAATATACTTCTTGAACATCATCCAATTCTTCCAATACATCTATTAGACGAATTATTTTTTCTGCCTCCTTAACATCCACGGCGGCTAAGGTTGATGCACGCATAGACACTTCTGCAAAATTTGCTTCAAGACCAGCTTCTGTTAGCGCTTCTTTTAATGAAACAAAAGAATCTGGATCACATATCACATCCACTGAACCATCTTCATTATTGAGGATATCATCACCACCAGAATCGAGTGCGATTTCCATCAAGCGATCTTCATCCACGCCGGCTTCGTAACTAAACATCCCCTGCTTATTGAATAAATAGGCCACTGATCCACTTGTCCCTAAATTACCTCCATGTTTTGAAAATGCATGACGTACTTCAGAAACAGTACGATTACGATTATCAGTGAGACAATCAACGAGTATCGCGGTACCTCCCGCACCATAACCTTCATACCGAATTTCTTCATACTCCATTCCCTCAAGCTCACCAGCACCACGTTTGATAGCGCGATCAATTGTGTCTTTATTCATGTTAGCGCCAAGCCCCTTATCGACTGCTAAGCGTAAACGCGGGTTGGAACTAATATCGGAACCTCCAATTCGTGCTGCCACGGTGATCTCACGAATTAATTTGGTAAAAATTTTCCCTCGTTTTGCATCTTGAGCCTTTTTACGATGCTGGATATTGGCCCATTTGCTATGTCCTGCCATGTCCTGTGTCTATCGGTATATTAGAATAAGCTAGAGTTTACCATTTCAAGTATCACTGAAAAACGATTTAATAATTTTCAAAGTCTGTTTCGAGTACATCATAGAAGTATGTGTTTCTGGAATTTGATAATGCGCATGCAATTTTGGATGTTTTGTCTCAATAACAGCAACCGTTCCATCATTCGGTTTGGCTAAAGCGCTGCCAAATACATTACCCAAGCCGATATTTTTTGTTCCAGCGATCATAATCACTTTATCTGGTGCGGCCCAATGACTAATGCCATATTGCAACTCGTGTTGGCTCTTACCCAAAAAAGGACGAAAAAGCTTAATATCATGGCAACATCGAGCGACTGCACTTCCCGCAAGTGGAGATCCAAGTAAAACACTTCTCCCAAGACGTTCATCATTGTATTTTGCAAAATAATTCAATAGCAATAACCCGCCTAGACTATGTGCAATAAAATCTATTTTCTTAACCGGGAGTGACTTTAGAAATTGCTGTAGAGAATCAGCATTCACACTCAAATGTTGTTGCACACTCGAATATCCGAAAAGTCGCGTTGGATAACCCGCAAAATTTAAATTCTGTTGCATGTACCAGAATATGCCTGGCTTCATCCATATACCATGTAAACAAACTATAATTCGACCAAGATGGTGAGTGTCAGCCATCCTTTTTAGATTTATCCACCCAGCGTATGATGGCCTCCGCATTAGTATGTGATGTTGCCATCTCTATGGCTTCATCTTTAGGCGCCCAACGATAATCTGTATGTTCCTGAGGATTGAGCTTGACTGAAACACATTCATCCAAGGGCAATAGAAATACATGTTCTTGATTATGAGTAACACCCGGCGCATAGCGATCACGCCATATAGAATATATTTCATACTCCTGCGCGTAACCACAATCAACCAAGCCCACTGGATCAAGCCCGGTCTCCTCTTTTAACTCACGAATCGCTGCTTGCTGAGGAACTTCATTCCATTCAAGACTACCTGTAACAGACTGCCAAAAATCCTCAGGAAAGACGCGTTGCAACATCAGCACATAGCCTGTCTTACTATAGATTAGGACTAATACTGATTCTGGACGCTTATATTTCTTATTTTCTTTCATCGCAGACATCATTATGCTTAGATAACCAATAAATCATACTCAAAATTTAGACCATAAAAGTGACGAATCAACTTAAATCCATACCTAGTCTATTAATTCTCTGCTTTCTTTTCTCATGTGCTAGTACTGGTAACAAATCTGAGACTAAAGAGCAGAGGGCTGATATTAATGCACTTGTGAACAATAGTCTTGTGTATGCGCAAAATGGCCAGCTGAATCTTGCTGAGATAACAATTATTAAAGCATTAGAGATTGATGTTAACAATGTCGATGCAAATAATATCGCAGGTTTGATTTATAGTAATACTGGGGAAAATCGATTAGCAGTAGAATATTTTGAGAAAGCCTTAAGACTATCGCCTAATGACTCATCCACATTAAACAATTATGCAAATTTTTTATGCAATTCTGGTGAAACTAAACAAGCTGAACAAAAGTTCTTACAGGCCGCGACTAACCCCAAAAACCCAAATCCTGAGATTGCATATACGAATGCTGGATTATGTATGCTACGTATTCCAGATATCCTATCTGCAGAGGAATATTTTAAAACGGCTTTAGATTTCCAACCTAATAACTCAATTGCTTTGTATCAACTTGCACAAATCTATCTCAATCAAGGTCGTGGCCGTCAGGCATTGGATAATTTACGCGCATACGCAACTTTCGCAAAACACACACCCGAAACATTAAAGCTAGGCATTGAAATCGGTCGATACATCAGAGACAAAGAAACTGAGATAAGCTATTTCAATCTTTTGCAAAATGAATTTCCCGCGTCAAGAGAGTATCAGTGGGCAGTTAGCACTATGTAGTTTACTCTAATATAATTTTTTTAAAGTTATCAGATCATCCAATTCTTAAGATCTTTATCAATTAGTGTTTCTAAATTCAGAATATCATCCTTGTAAATATCATTAAGAATCTGCTTGAGTTCTTCACTAATTTGAGGCTTATTACTTTTGTAGATTCTAGAGAGCAGATATCGATCAAAAGCTGTGATTGATCCCGCTGCCAAGAATGATAATGGGCTCATTTTTTTTTGCTCGCATCGAGTTATGTCTTCATTATATTCAAATAAATATTTATTTCTACGCGATAATAATTTCAATCGATTAATACTGTATATGACTTTTTGAGGACGAAGACCTATAGACTTAGGAATGAGATCGTCGTTGACACCTAAAAACTTATATACTCTTTGAACCTCTCCTATCGGGTTTCTCAATATATCCTCATGCAATAATGTCAAAATTCGATCATTTTCAAAAAAATATTGATATTTACTGAGATACTTCGAATACAACCCAAACTCTATTATTTCTGGAGCCCTCTTAAACTTTTCTGAAAATGAATCAGTCAAGATTATTCTACGCATTCCATCTTCTACACTTAATGCTGGTAGAAAGCCATATTTAATAAGATGAAAGTATGCTGATACTGCCCGATCTACAGGGTTCCTCAATACAGCAATTAATTTTGCGTTAGGAAGGATATCTTTAATTCGACCTGGGACTTCAGGCTTACCTATATAATTTGGTCTTTTAATACCAAGACATAACTCTGACCTACCATGAAAATAATGCTCCAAATCGCTTATATTATTATTTTCATAATCTGGAGATTCAAAGTATGGAACTTCCCCGGCAGGCATATAGATTTCCGGATGATCATCAAGGCAAAATTGCAAATAAGTAGATGCAGATTTTTGAGCACCAATTACTATGAAATTTGGCAGCATATTTAATATTATCTCTTAATTGATTTTAATATGGACGGATTAAAATAAATAGTATGCATCAATGACCTATACTATTCCTTTAACAGTTTTTCGCGAAGTCGTATATTAAGTTCTTTCAATTGACGCTCACTGACTTCTGTAGGCGCATCTGTCAATGGGCACATTGCAGTTTGTGTTTTAGGAAATGCCATCACGTCACGAATTGAGTGACTACGTGTCATCAACATCACTAGACGATCGAGACCAAATGCAATGCCCGCATGCGGGGGACATCCATATTTAAGTGCATTTAATAAAAACCCGAATTTATTTTCTGCTTCTTTATCAGAAATATTTAACACTTCAAAAACAGCTTTCTGCATATCTTGTTGATGAATACGCACGGAACCACCACCCACCTCGGTTCCGTTAAGGACCATGTCGTAGGCTAATGAAAGACTCTCTCCAGGCTGATCAAGTAGCTGCTTAGCTGCGGTAAAGTTCGGCGCCGTAAATGGATGATGTAATTCATTCCAGTGTTTTTCTTTTTCATCCCAATCAAACATTGGGAAATCGACTACCCATAAAGGTTTCCATTCACCCTCAAGCAAACCACGATCAATTCCTAACTTAACACGTAAGGCACCTAAAGCATCATTGACAATATTCGCTTTATCGGCACCAAAAAATAATAGGTCTCCATTTTCAGGTTGAGTACGCTCAACAATTTGCTTAATTACGTCATCGGGTAGAAATTTAAGAATGGGGCTTTGCAATCCTTCTCGGCCCTGGGAAAGATCATTACACTTAATATATGCCAAACCTTTGGCACCATAATTCCCGACAAATTTAGTGTAGTCATCAATTTCTTTACGCGTGAGCTCTCCACCTTGTGGTAACCTTAATACAGCTACTCGCCCTTTTTCATCATTGGCTGGCCCACTAAATACTTTAAATTCAACTGAACCCATTAAATCTGTGATATCAATAAGCTCTAAGGGAATGCGCATGTCAGGCTTATCAGAACCATAGCGATGCATGGCTTCAGCATAAGGCATGCGTGGAAATGGATTTGGAAGCTCTACATCCAATGTTGTTTTAAACATACTTCGAATCATTTCTTCCATCATACTCATCACATCTTCTTCACCAAGAAATGATGTTTCAATATCTAACTGTGTGAATTCGGGCTGACGGTCTGCCCGTAAATCTTCATCTCGAAAACAACGTACAATCTGATAATAACGATCAAAACCACTCATCATAAGCAATTGCTTAAAAATTTGTGGGGACTGAGGTAACGCGAAAAACGAACCTGGATGGGTGCGACTTGGGACTAAATAATCACGAGCACCTTCAGGCGTTGCCTTGGTGAGCATAGGAGTTTCAATATCCATAAATCCATTGCTATCTAAATATGAACGTAATGCTTTGACAACTTCTATGCGCATGCGCATATTGTCTTGCATAACGGGTCGTCGCAAATCCACATATCGATAACGCAGACGTGATTCTTCATTCACATCTTCGTCATCTAATTGAAATGGAGGTGTTTCGGAACTATTTAAAACTGTTAACTCCATTGCTAATACTTCAATTGCACCAGTCGATAAATCCGGATTATCTGTCCCTTCTGGACGCAGCCTGACTTTTCCTTTGGCATGCAATACAAACTCATTTCTAATATGCTCAGCTATCTCAAAAATATCTGCATAATCTGGGTCAAATACGACTTGAACAAGCCCAGTCCGATCTCGCAAGTCGACAAATATCACACCACCATGGTCTCGACGACGATTAACCCAGCCACATAAACTGACTTCTTGATCAAGACTACTCTCTGTGACTTCTCCACAATAATGGCTGCGCATGCTCTGGCTTCCTAAAAATTTAAAGCTTATGAATTATTTATAAGGTGTTGAAAGCGAAAGCGAAGATTACGACGCTGCTCGTTCAACAAGAGGTGGGGATATTACGTATTACCCGCCTTTGATTCAATACTGTCCTGATTAGAATCTGAAGCAATTCCCAAGGACATCACTAACTTAAGTGCTGTTTCAATATCCATACTCAACTCTTTTGTATCCTCCTTGGGAACCACAATAATAAAGCCTGATGTTGGATTCGGAGTAGTAGGAATAAAAACGGTGATCGATTCTTTATCTAATTTAGACTGTATCTCACTGTCGGCTTGCCCTGTTTGAAAACAAATTGTCCAAATTCCCTTGCGCGGATACTCTATTAATAAGACTTTACGAAATGAGTTGCTGTTTGTCGTTAACAAGCTAGAAAGAACCTGTTTAACAGATGAGTGAACAGTGCGAACCAGAGGGATTTGATTGAGTATGCCATCCCAGAGTCGAAGGATACTTCGACCCAGTAAGTTTGCACCAATCATACCCGTAAGCAATAAAATTATTATTGCCAAAATGAGACCAAAACCTGGAATAGTAAATCCAAGTAAAGTTTCTGGACGCCATTCGACAGGAAGAACTAATAGGAGTCGATCCATAAGATCGAGCATAAACTTAATAACTATAAACGTGATGCCTAATGGCACCCAAACCAATAAACCAGCAACTAGGTAACGACGCAGCATTACTCAATTCTACTTAATGATTTTTTATTTACTTGTTGCACTGGATGCAGACTTCTTAGTATCAGATTTAGTATTTGTATTATTGGATTTTGGTGACGATTTTTTATCAGAATCTTTTTGTGTCAGATTTTTTTTATTGCTAGATTTAAAATCAGTTTCATACCAACCACTACCACTCAATCTAAATCCTGCTGCAGAGACTAATTTTCTAAGCGCTTTCGCATCACACGAAGGACAGATTGTCAGCGGTTCATCGCTGATTTTTTGCAAGGCTTCATGATGATAACCACAAGCCTGGCATTCATATTCATAAATAGGCATTTTTCAGCTTCCTTGTGACAGTGAGTTGAGATTATATAAGCATGCTACCGAGTTTGATGTCTGTTTTGGCTCAATAGTAAAAACATTATTAAATATAGATGCTTATCGATCATAAAAAATTTAGAACAAGCGCATAAATTTATGTGACTAGTTATTGTACTGTATATCTACATGTAAAAAATCCATAATTTTAATTAAATCACAGCTTTGCAATGAACTAATGCTGCTATAATTCCTCCTAATAGGTAGAGGAAGGGACTATCGTGAATACTAAACTTACAAACAACAAACTAGGTATAATTTTTACAATTTTATTATTCTTCAGTTTCTCAATTTCTGCTGAAGAAGATGTAATCGTTTCTGAAAATTTACCTAGTGTGGAAGAGATCGCTAAAGCCGAATCTAAAAT
>JBCDBX010000067.1:0-9480 GCA_039182865.1 Pseudomonadota bacterium | reverse complement strand
TGACCGCCCGGCCATGGCTGTTTTTGCATATTCAACCACACAGATATACAACCTGCATCCATTGCACCTAATACATCTGACGTTGCACAATCGCCAACGTGAAGAATCTTTTGGATTGGCACATCAGCCATGAGAGCTGCGCGCTCAAATATTTTTGAGTGAGGCTTACTCACACCTGCATCAGCTGCAGAAACAACAAATTCAAAATAGTCAGCTAGCGATGTCTTTTCTACTTGCGCATTACCATTTGTGATGACGCCTAATTTAAAATGTTGTTTTAATTTCGCTAGTATGGGTTCTGAAACAGAATATGGATCTACTTGATTACGAAATTTTCTAAACAAAGCCAATCCTTCATTCGCTAAATTTTCGGGATAGTCAAATTCTTCTGCCAATTCCATTAGTGAATGCCAACGAAGTTGCGTAAAATCATGTGCGATATCTGGTCTGTTAATCATAAAGGCCGCGCGTTTTTCAGCAATATCTGCATTTGAATACTTTGCTGTGACTTTTGGAAAGTTATCGCTTATCCATTCAAATAACTTTTCTTCGGCTATCAAAATTGTTGGCTCAATCGGCCAGAGAGTATTATCTAGATCAAATGTCACACACTGAATATCTTTAAACATTTTAATGCCCATACATTGATAAAGTAATATTACGTAAATGTGGAATATTACGATGCTCCCAAAGATAGACACCTTGCCAAGTACCTAATTTTAATTTGCTTTCCATAATGGGAATCGTAAGCTCTGTTTGAGTTAGTACTGATCTTATGTGGGCAGGCATATCATCATCACCTTCTGCTATGTGTATAAAGTCTGGGTCGCCATCTCGCACTAGCTTAGACATAAATGTTTCCAAATCAGTTTGCACATCAATATCTGCATTCTCACAAATAATCAGCGAAGCGCTGGTATGGTGAATAAATACATGACAAAGTCCGGTTTCAATATTTGCTTCATTTACAAGCTCACGAAGACGATGTGTAATTTCAATTGTCGCTCGACCACGCGTGGAAACGGAGATATTTTCCTGAATAAATTGAATGGAATTAGACAAAATGAACAGTCACTTCGATTAGTGAGTAATAAATAGTTAAAATACCAATATACCAAATTGCCTTGGCAGATATATAAACGATTAACGTATGCAACCTGATACAGAATTTCCTATAAGACGAAAATCCATACCTGTTAAAGTTGGGTCAATCATAATGGGCGGCGATGCACCTATTGTCGTGCAATCAATGACAAATACAGATACTGCCGATGCGGTTCGCACTGCTGCTCAAATCGCAGAACTCTCTCAAGCAGGTTCCGAAGTCGTACGTGTGACAGTCAATAATCTTGAGGCAGCTAAGGCGGTACCCAATATTAGAGACCGACTTATACGTATGGGTATAGATGTCCCTCTGGTAGGTGATTTCCACTTCAATGGACATAAGTTGTTAAACGATGTGCCAGAGTGTGCACAAGCACTCGACAAATATCGTATTAACCCAGGGAATGTTGGACGAGGTAAAAAACGTGACATTCAATTTGCCTCTATGATTGAAACTGCATGTCGGTATGACAAACCCGTTCGCATTGGTGTGAATTGGGGTAGCCTTGATCAAAAAGTGCTAGCTGAAAAAATGGATAGTAATCAAAAACTCGACCAGCCTGCTTCCTTTGATGCGGTTATGCGTGAATCATTAATTGCGTCTGCTTTGGAAAGCGCAAGTTATGCAGAGCGGCTTGGTTTGGCCTCTAACAAGATAATTATTTCTTGTAAATTGAGTGATGTCCAAAAACTTATTGAGGTCTATAGCAATTTGGCAGAACGTTGCTCATACGCCTTGCATCTAGGACTAACGGAAGCAGGCATGGGCACTAAAGGGATTGTCGCGTCTGCGGCAGCTCTAGGCATAATGTTACAAAAAGGCATTGGTGACACCATTCGAGTTTCACTAACACCACAACCTGGTGGTTCACGCACTGAAGAAGTCTTAGTTTGCCAAGAAATTCTTCAGGCATTGCAGATCCGATCCTTTGTCCCGGCCGTCACATCCTGTCCTGGATGTGGACGAACAACAAGTGATTACTTCCAAACCTTAGCAGATGATATTCAAGGCTATCTGCGTGAGTCGATGGTTGAATGGAAAAAGACTTATCCTGGCGTTGAAAACATGTCCGTTGCAGTAATGGGATGTGTCGTAAATGGCCCAGGTGAAAGCAAATTTGCCAACATCGGGATCAGTCTTCCCGGCACTGGTGAGGCACCTGTGGCCCCGGTCTACATTGATGGTCAAAAAAACTGTACTTTGCGAGGAGAAAATATCTCAGAAGAATTTAAGGTTATCGTACAGAACTATGTTTTAGAAAATTACACCTAGCTATATTATTCTTACATCCATATTAAATTAAGTAGAATTAACAAGTACTTAACTAGAAATCTCCGCAAATAATGCTGAATTTTTGAAATAGTGCAACGTTTTACGCAGGACTTCCTGCAATCATTTGCTTAATTTACAAACAGTGCTGTTATATATTATTAATGGATTGGAATTGTAGTGATTCAACTCGAGAAATATGCCATTAACCACTGTATATATTAACTAAATGTAGCGTGACTACGATCTAAAAAAATGATTATAATCACATAACTCACTATTTATCATAAAGTTGGATGTAAGTGACGATAGCCCTCACAGAAGAAAGAAGAAAGCTAAATGATCGTAGATCGATAGAGACACTACCATTATTTCCTTTCTTTGATTCAGAAGAAACGCTCGTTCGACAGGACAGGCGTCGACTATCTGACCGCCGTATCGGAGATGACTCAGAGATACCTTCTAAGGAAGCAGATCTCAATCTGGTCGATCAGCAACACCCCGATGAAAAATTATTTATTTGGTTCAACGACGATATCCACCAAGTGAATCGAGAGCATGAAGGTATTTGGTTGGGACGATCTTCACAGTGTTTTGCACGCTTTGAATCAAGTTACATTTCCAGGCAACACTCAAGACTTTATTTCAGCGAAAACAGATATTTTCTGTTAGATAACAGCATGAATGGCACATACGTAAAAAATGATGACGGCGAGATATTTATCACTAAAGAAAAAGTGGCTTTACGTGGCAGCGGAATCATCAGTCTAGGAGTGCCATTTGAACATCCTGAAAGCCACGCAATTCACTATTTTATAGGATAGCTACCAAGCCAATTCTTATCGGCTACATTCAGCCATTCTTCGGCTTTTATAATATTTTGTTATGAGTTTTGTGAGCAATGCGAGATACTTTATGAATGTCTCAAAAGCACAACAAGTCTGAATCAACACCCCCAGAGAGAAGGTTATGGCAGAAACGTCCGACCTATCCTCTTGTGGATAGTAATGGTGAATTAGTTACCAAAAACCGTCGTCAAGATCGGGATGGAAATGAAAACAGTGCTTCTGCCAGGATCGATTTGGAGTTCACTCAAGACGATCTCGAGGAACTTGGCATATCTGATACAGATCCTGATCTTAAATCTTTAGTTCACAATGACAAATTAACTAATCCGCGCATACCCACGCTCGAAACAAGTGTCACCATCTCGCACTCGATGGAACTGCAATTTCAGAAATGGCGCATTGCGCTCTCAGCTGATGAACCCCGTTGCAGTATTGGCCGCGATAAAGAATGTGATTTAGTTATACCCAATCGTTTCGCTTCTCGTCGCCACGGTCGTTGGGAATGGCGACATGATCAATTCTACTTTTGTGACCATAGCTTTAACGGTACTTATATTGAATTCGATGACGGAAGATTCACCCATATCTGTCGCGATGAAGTCGTCCTCAGTGGTTCAGGAGTTTTAAGTGCAGGCAAGCCCACGGATGTTGACAATCAATTTATTATCAAGTTTGTGATCAGCTAAATTATTGAGCCAAGCGCTCAATTGTCATTTTCCAATCATCTTTCTAATTTTTCGTCGCTCATGTTTATTAGGTTTTTTATTTGAGTGCGGCAAACTTTGATTTAAAATTTTTCTTTGTGAGGCATTCATTTCTCTTTGCACAATACTTTGTTCTGTTTCTTGATAGAGTTTTTGTGCTTCAGTTGCAGGACCTCGTTTCTCGCTCAAATCTATCACGATGACATCTTGTTTATAAGCAGGTCGAGTGATACGTATTTCATCATTGATTTTAAGTCGATAAGAAGGCTTAACTCGTACTCCATTTACATGTACGCGACCACCTTCAACGGCAGAAGTCGCAAGACTGCGAGTTTTGTAGAAACGGGCTGCCCATAGCCATTTGTCGATACGGACAAGATTAGTCAAAACAAGCTAGATCAGATAAAAGAACGCAGGTGCACATCACACCTGCGTAACTATGACCGAATGTTCACTCACATAAAATGAACAGAAATTAGTGTAGCTACATCGCATGACAATCAAATGAATCCTATATGAAATTAATATGACTTAAAGAAAATTATTTAGATGACATATGCAGACGAATAAACCTGCTCTAACTGCCATTATCTACCAATCAACAAGATGATGTTCTAGAGGGCCTGCATCCAACTCACTAATGCATTTATTTTTTACTGAAATATTTGCGCGATGCACACTCTGAGAATCGCCAGTGATCAAAGGATGCCAAGGTGGTAAAGGTTTTTCATGCAGCCTCAATCGATAGGCACATGTTTCTGGTAACCATTCAAATTGACCAAGCTTCTCAAGTGAAATCACATGACAGGTTGGAACGTTAGTTGTTCTATTTGCATAATCACTACAGCGACATGTTTCCATATCCATGAAACGACAAGCTACATTGGTCGAGTAAATCTTATTTGTTTCATCATCCTGCAACTTAGCCATGCAGCATTTTCCACAACTATCGCAGAGCAATTCCCACTGCTCACTATCAAGCTCACTTAAAGGATATGATAGCCAGGTAGGTAATGTCACTGCTATTTTGCCAAATCCAACATGATTTTATTTAAGCGCGAAACAAAGTCAGCTGGATTTTCCAATTGACCTCCTTCCGCTAGGATGGCTTGCTCAAAGAGTAATGATGACCACTCTTTAACTTTATCCATATCCGGTTCATCTTTCATTTTTTCTAATATAGGATGCATTGGATTTATTTCTAATACGGGTTTAGTGCTTGGTAGATTTTGACCGGCTTGTTTCAGCAGATTTTGCATATATAAGGCCATTTCATGCTCATTTAGAACGATACAAGCCGGTGAAGAAGTTAGGCGATGCGAAACACGTACATCCTCCACTTTATCTTCAAGATTATCTTTTATTGTTTTTACAATGTCCTCTGCTTGTTCCTCTATTTTCTTTTGCTCTTCTTTTTCATCTTTATCAGAGAGCTTATCGAGATCTAACTCACCCTTTGCGACGGATACAAACGACTTGCCTTCATATTCATTTAAAGAACCCATCAACCACTCATCTACGCGGTCATACATCAACAGAACTTCAATACCTTTCTTTCGAAAGATCTCTAAATGTGGGCTATTCTTAGCAGCATTAAAGTTATCTGCTGTAATGTAGTAAATGGATTCTTGACCTTCTTGCATACGTTCAACGTAATCACTTAAAGATACATTCTGTTCTTCTGTATCATCTTGTGTTGAGGCAAAACGTAATAATTTGGCTATTTGCTCACGATTAGCAAAGTCTTCGCCGGGGCCTTCTTTTATTACTTTGCCAAATTCTTTCCAGAAAAACTCATACTTTTCTGGATCATCCTTAGCTACTTTTTCAAGTAAGCCCAAAATTTTCTTAACAGAACCCGATCGAATCGAATCGATTATTTTATTACTTTGTAAAATCTCGCGCGAAACATTCAAAGGTAAGTCACTAGAGTCAATGACACCGCGCGCAAACCGCAGATAGCGCGGCATTAGTTTTTCGGCATCTTCCATAATAAAAACACGTTGCACATAGAGTTTCAAACCATGCGATTGATTAGGCTCATACAAATCAAATGGTGCTTTATTGGGAATATACAGCAGTGAGATATATTCAGTTTTGCCTTCCACACGGTTGTGTGTCCACGCCATAGGCTCATCAAAATCATGTCCAACATGTTTGTAAAATTCTTTATATTCTTCATCTGTGATATCAGACTTTGCTCGTGTCCATAATGCAGAAGCTTTATTGATAACCTCAAGCTTTGCTGTTTGTTCACCCTCATCGTTCTCTTCGCGCATTTCTATAGGCAAAGGCACATGATCTGAATATTTTGTGATAATAGAACGCAATCGCCAACCTGATAACAACTCATCTTCTTCATCTTTCAAATGTAAGACTATTTCGGTACCACGCTTTGGCATATCTATTTGCTCAAGATCATATTCGCCAGTACCTTCAGACTGCCAATGGACTCCTTCACTCACCTCTGCACTAGCACTGCGTGTTTTAAGTTCTACTTTATTAGCCACTATAAATGCTGAATAAAATCCCACACCGAATTGTCCGATAAGGTTAGAATCTTTAGCTTGATCACCTGTGAGATTTTGCAAAAATTCTTTGGTGCCGGATTTAGCAATCGTACCAATATTCTGAATCACTTCCTCACGGGTCATTCCAATGCCATTATCTCTGACAGTGATAGTTTTCTTTTCTTTATCAAAGTCGATGAAAATTTTAAGCTCACTGTCATCATCTAGCAGAGTGGAATCAGCCAGCGCTTCAAAACGAAGCTTGTCACATGCATCTGACGCATTTGAAATTAACTCGCGCAAAAATATTTCTTTATTGGAATACAGAGAGTGAATCATCAGCTGTAAAATCTGACTCACTTCCGATTCAAATTTGAGTGTTTCTTTGTTGTTTTCTGTACTTACTTGCTCATTCATTACTGCTAAATACTCCGAAATAAAGTTTGCTGATGTATATGGGGCTCGCCAGAGAAAATTTCAACTATGAAGGATCCACATCATCGACATCGAGCTGGCCTGACATCCTGCGCCGTATGTGTGACCAGCTCATCCCTGTCGCCAGAACTCCAGAGAACACAATCAGCACAAGATCTGTTAGTAGAGGCACATTATCTACGGAAACCACGTCATAACTGATGGCCAGCCATAAAAGCGTGCCAAAAAATCCAAAGGCAAGAATTAATCCAAACATACCTAAGGATCTTATCGTCGCACGTATGAAGATCGTCCAACCAATTAATAAAATGATCCCGGCAAAAACAATTAAGGCTAATGGCGTACTGTTTTCTTTGGCGGGATTAAAATATTCTTCCAGCCAATCGAAATAAGAGAGCCCATGCGGGTTATAAGTTGCAAAGACTAATATCAGTGCAATTACGAATCTAATCAAAACACCCTGCCATGTAATTCTATAAACCGCCATTTGCTTTATTCTCCTTTACTAGGTCGCAATACGATAATTTTAAAAGTAATCACTACCCGCATATTTCATGTTGCAGCAACCAATCTTTTTGTTGAATCTGTTTACCAGAAACACTTCCACAATATCCTCCAATATCATTTTTTCTAACAACACGGTGGCATGGAATAATGATGGGAATTGGGTTGCGTCGACAAGCGTTGCCAACAGCACGCGGTCCGCTGTGAATTTTACCAGCAATATCACCATAGGCTTTTGACTTTCCATAAGGAATCTTAGCAACCGTTCGCCATACTTTTTGCTGATAAGAAGTACCTTCTATATCTAAAGGTAAATCAAACTCGGTGCGTCTTAATTCAAAATAATCAGCGATTTGTTGATAAACCTCTAATGCTAAGCCTTGCTTAGGAATATTTGGTTTAGCACGCAATGATAAATATGCAATCTGAGTCACACCTTTAGATGATAAATTCAGTCCCAGACCTCCAATCGGTGAAGGCAAAACAAACTGATAGGAATTAGATTTATTCATTATTCAAAAAAAACGCCTCAACGAGAGGCGTTTTAGTATAACTAAGTTTTGCTAAAAGCACTTTAGGAAAGCTTTTCTTTAATTCTCGCTGATTTACCTGTTCGCCCACGTAAGTAATAGAGCTTGGCGCGTCTAACATCACCGCGACGCTTTACAGTCACACTACTAATCAATGGGCTATGCATTTGGAATACGCGCTCAACACCTTCGCCATGAGAAATTTTACGTACCGTAAATGCGGAATTTAAACCACGATTTCTTTTCGCTATGACAACACCTTCAAATGCTTGAAGACGTTCCCGATTACCCTCTTTTACTCTCACCTGTACGACGACAGTATCGCCTGGTGAAAACTCTGGTAGATCTGATTTAAGTTGTTCTGCTTCTAATTCACTAATAATGTTACTCATGACTTATTCTCGTTTTGTCTTTCCACTAAATATTCGTTCAGCAACGTTTGATCAAGCTCGCTCAACGACTGTTTATCCATCAGATCAGGTCGGCGTAAAAATGTCCTGCCTAATGCTTGTTTTAATCTCCAGCGAGAAATCCTTCTGTGATCACCGCTGAGTAATGCCTCCGGTACATCCTGTGCATCAATGCTTTCAGGTCTTGTGTAATGAGGATGATCGAGCAAACCTTGCTCAAATGAATCCTGCTGTGCTGATTCATCATCCCCCAATGCGCCTGGCAGGGTGCGAATCATAGCATCAATTAGCACCATTGCGCCTAGTTCGCCGCCACTGATGACATAGTCTCCGATGGACCATTCCTCATCCACGCAGGTATCGATAAAACGCTCATCAATACCTTCATAACGCCCACAAATGAGCACTAAATTCTCTTGTCCACCCAACTCTCTAACCGATGCTTGATCCAAACACCTGCCTTGTGGGCTCAGATAAACCACTTTTGTTGCACTGCCATCATCTATTTGACTAAGGGCCTGCTCCACGGCTTTTTTTAGCGGGTGATACTGCATCACCATGCCTGGACCCCCACCATAAGGTCGGTCATCCACGCGGCCATTATTACTATCGGCAAATTCCCTCGGGTTGATTAAATTCAAATCAACCATGCCGTTTCGTATCGCTCGCCCTATGACCCCATGCTCTTTTATAGTGGCAACCAATTCTGGAAATAGCGTGATGACATCGATTCTCATGTCTTATTATCGCACTACTTGTAACGTTTAACTTCTAAGGCTAAAAATCTTTATCCCAATCAACCACGATGCGTTTTGCGTCTAAATCAATCGACTTAATAACCTGTTCTTTGATGTAAGGTATTAAGTACTCCGACTGCTCATCATCACGCACTATTAATACATCATTTGCACCAGTTTCAAGTAAGTTTTTTACATTACCTATGTAATTATCATCGGTATTGAAAACTTCCAAACCGATCAGCTGGTGCCAATAGTAATCACCATCTTCCAATTCTGGCAGCTCATTTTCGTCTACCCAGATCTCTTGATTAAGCAAGTTTGCTGCCAAATCACGATCATCTACATCTATAAATTTGGCAATCACGCCTTTCTTATGCGCACATCCATCTTCTAGATAAATTTTCTCAAGCTCATGGGTGCTAGGA
>JBCDBX010000066.1:0-9894 GCA_039182865.1 Pseudomonadota bacterium | reverse complement strand
CGTTCTGCTGAATATCGTGGTAAAAAATAATCGTGTCAGATCCCTTGGATTATTTTCGTTCTGAATTGAATCGACTGCATGCTTATGCGGTTCCGGATGCCTCTGGGCTGGTAAAACTGGATGCCATGGAAAATCCTTATAGACTGCCCGATGACATCAAAAAAAAATGGCTGAAATTTCTCGAGGCAGAACAAATTAATCGTTATCCAGCACCTAATCCTGAAGTCCTGAAGCAAAAGCTGCAAACTATATTTGGACCAAAAGACGATTGTGGATTTCTATTTGGAAATGGTTCTGATGAATTAATCCAATTACTGGTAATGGCCATTGCTAAGCCTAATGCATGCATCATGTCAGTCACGCCAAGCTTTTCAATGTATCAAATGATTGGCGATATTGTTGGAGTTAAGAGTTACTCGGTTAATTTAGATGAGAATTTTGAATTAGATTTTGAAGCCCTATTAGCCGCCATTGAGAAACATAGTCCGTCTTTGCTTTTTTTAGCTTATCCAAATAACCCCACGGGTAACCTATGGAAGCGCGACCAAATTGAGACAATAGTTACCAGTACAAATGGTTTCGTTATCATTGATGAAGCATATGGCCCGTTTGCAAGTGATAGTTTTGTCGATGATCTTGCGCATTATAAAAACATGTTGTTGTTAAGAACCGCATCTAAACTGGGCTTAGCTGGAATACGTTTTGGATGGTTGGTGGGTAATGCAGAGATAATTGCTGAATTAAATAAGCTACGCCTTCCTTATAATATAAATCAACTCACCCAATTAACTTTAGAGTTTGCTTTAGATAATTTCCAGATTTTTGCACAACAAGCTAAAACACTCTGTGATTCGCGCTCAAAATTATTTGCTGAGCTAAGTGCCATTAATGAAATAAAAGCCTATCCAAGTCAAGCCAACTTCATTTTGATAAAAGTCTTATCTAAAGATGCGACACAAGTTTTTGAAAATCTATTGTCACAAAAAATATTAATTAAAAATCTCAGCAAGCAAAATGGTCTTGATCAGTGTTTGCGTATCACTGTAGGAACAGAGGAAGAAAACAATCAATTGCTAACTGCACTTGACAAAGCTTTGAGTTAGTAAGTGGCAGCCCCATAAATGGGTCTTTGCTCAACTTTAACTTTCCAGTCTTCAGACTTGCCCTCACGAATTCCATTTATATCGAGGACTTCATTGGGTTGATAAATAATCACCTCATTCAATACTTGTCTTTGATCAACGATAGGTTGATTGTTGATAGCAACTAAAATATCGCCAGGATACAGGCCAGAGCTGTGAGCTGGCCCATCACGTACAACCCCTGATACTAGTACTCCACTTGTTTCAGAAAGACCAAATGATTCGGAAAGTTGCGGTGTGATGTTTTGAACCTGTATGCCTATCCAGCCGCGCTGAACGTGGCCAAATTCGATCATATCAGTCATTACTTTTTTAGCGAGATTAATAGGTATGGCAAAGCCAATACCGACTGAATATCCATTGCTTGAAGAAGTAATAGTGTTAATACCTATGAGTTCACCACGTGCATTTATCAAGGCACCTCCAGAATTACCTGGGTTAATCGCTGCATCTGTTTGAATGTAGTTTTCTAGCACATTGACACCCAGTTGATTCCTGCCAGTGGCACTTATAATTCCTTGGGAAACTGTTTGTCCAAGACCAAAAGGGTTGCCAATCGCTAGTACGACATCACCAACTTCCAGGTTTTCAGAATCTGTAAAAGTGAGAACTGGCAAGTCTGTAACATTGATATGCAGCACGGCTAGATCAGTATCTGGGTCTGCGCCTACAACATGTGCTGTGACTTGTCTGCCGTCGCGCAATAAGACTTCTATCTCTTCAGCATTTTCGATGACATGATTGTTCGTAAGGATGTGGCCTTGTGGCGTCACAATCACGCCTGAACCTAAGTTAGTAATGGTGTGATCTATGTCTTTGCCAAATGCGTCTTTAAGTTTCGCAATATCCGCATGATTTGCAGGCAAGCGACGATTACCTTGAATTTGTTTTTTAGTATAGATATTGACGACTGCAGGCGTTGCGCGCGATACCGCATGTGCATAAGAGAAAGGTGCATCATGGATACTCTCATTATCAGCATCACCTGTGAAAATTGTAATAACCTCTCGAGTCTGCAACCAAGTCTCGGGTAACAAAAAAATTAATAATATTGCAGCAATAATTCCAACAGCTGCTGACTGGGATAAAAATATAAGAATTTTGCGTGGTGACATAGCTTAGTTACACTAACATGTGACGTTAAATACGTCAGTACGCTTATTTGACACATTAAATGACAGGTTTATGGCTCAACTAAAAGAAATAACATCCTATACAAACAAGTTTTTGAGGATTTCTGAGTTTTCAGATTATTGTCCAAATGGCTTACAGTTAGAGGGCAAGTCGGAGGTTCAAAATATTGCTTTAGGTGTCACGGCGAGTTTGGCGTTTATTGAGCAAGCTATCGCGTGGGGTGCTGATGCATTAATTGTGCATCATGGATATTTTTGGAAAGGTGAGCGCCCAGAAGTTGTTGGCATGAAAAAACAGCGTTTGGCAGCATTGCTCAAGGCCGATGTTAGCTTACTTGCCTACCATTTGCCCTTAGATGCTCATCCCGAGGTGGGAAATAATACTCAACTTGCGAGACGACTAGGGATTATGGATTTAGGCCCTCTGCAGCGAGGAAAACACATTTCTATCGGTAATGTCGGCAGCCTCGCCCAACCCACCCCGTTTAATGATTTTGTTCAGACTTGTGAACAAAGTTTAGCGCGAACCAGCACTTTTATAGACAGTGGCCCAGACCAGGTTCAGCGCATCGCATTGTGTACAGGAGGGGCTCAAAACATGATTGATGATGCCGTCGCGCGTGAAGCAGATGTCTTCCTGACAGGAGAAATATCTGAGCAAACCACGCATATAGCAAGGGAATGTGGGCTGAATTTTATATCTGCCGGTCATCATGCAACAGAACGTTATGGTGTACAGGCCTTAGGCAAACATCTGGCGGAGAAATTTAACCTGAAGCAAGATTTTATTGATATAGATAATCCAGCTTAAGCAGTTCATTAGAGATAATTTACCTGCTTCCATCTTGACGTTTTTGCCTGCATAAGCCATCCTACCGCGCTTTTGGTAACGCGTTATAATTGTTCATCCAAAGAGCAATTTGGGCATACGCATTGCATTTAGCTAAATGCAAAACATCCGGTTTCTAATAAGGAGATTTTCATGTCGGAGCACGTTGTAGACACGGGTCGTCGCAAGATGTTGACGGTCAGTGCCAGTGCAGTGGGCGCCGTTGGCGCTGCTGTGGTTCTGGTTCCATTTCTTTCATCTATGAGCCCAAGTGCTGAAGCGCTTGCTGCGGGCGCGCCTGTTGAGGTCGATATAAGCAAGCTTGAGCCTGGTCAAATGATCCAAGTGGAATGGCGTCGAAAGCCTGTTTGGATTGTTAACCGCACCGATAGAATGTTGGATACATTGCTCGATATCACACCTAAGCTACGTGATCCAAACTCAGATAATCTGGAAATGCAGCCAGAGGTAATGCGTAACGAGACTCGTTCGCTAAGACCTGACGTATTAGTTTTAGTGGGACTTTGTACTCATCTGGGATGTTCACCGACATATCGTCCTGAGATCGCGCCTGCCGATCTAGGTCCTGAGTGGGAGGGTGGTTTTTATTGTCCTTGCCATGGATCGCGTTTCGATATATCAGGGCGTGTTTACAAGAACGTTCCTGCCAACGCAAACCTTGAGGTCCCCCCTTACAAATTCCTCGATGAGAATGTGTTAGTGGTGGGAGAATTGGATGAAGGTCAAAAGGGAGCTGTGTAAATGAGTAACAAACCTGGTGGTGTAATAGGATGGGTGGATTCTCGTCTACCTGTTATTGAATTCTGGGAGGCCCATCTTTCAAAATACTACGCACCTAAAAACTTTAATTTCTTTTATTTCTTTGGCTCGCTAGCATTATTAGTGCTGGTTCTTCAGATTGTGACCGGCATCTTCTTAACTATGCATTACAAGCCAGATGCTGAGCTTGCCTTTGCATCCGTTGAATTCATCATGCGCGATGTGGAGTGGGGTTGGTTGATTCGTTACATGCATTCGACAGGCGCTTCTGCATTTTTCGTGGTGGTCTATCTTCATATGCTAAGGGGCTTAATGTATGGCTCGTTTAAAGAACCACGCGAGCTTATTTGGATTTTTGGCATGCTGATCTACGTGTGTCTAATGGCTGAAGCATTTATGGGTTACTTATTGCCTTGGGGTCAAATGTCTTATTGGGGTGCTCAGGTAATTGTTAATTTATTTGGCACCGTCCCAATTGTTGGTGATGAGTTAGCACTATGGATTCGTGGTGACTATGTTGTGTCAGATGCAACGCTCAATCGCTTTTTTGCATTGCATGTAATAGCGGTACCCATTGTCTTACTAGGTCTAGTTGTTGCACACATCGCAGCATTACATACCGTAGGTTCAAATAACCCCGACGGCGTAGAAATCAAAAAGAATAAGGGTCCTGATGGAATACCCGTTGATGGAATACCTTTCCATCCTTATTACACAGTTAAAGATGTTGTCGGTGTGGTGGTTTTCTTATTCATCTTCGCGTTGGTTGTTTTCTTTGCTCCAGAAATGGGTGGTTACTTTTTAGAGCATGCTAACTTTGAACCAGCTAACCCACTAGCGACACCAGAACACATCGCGCCAGTTTGGTACTTCACACCTTTCTATACTGTGTTGCGTGCCATCCCTGATCCATTTATGGGGGTGGTGGCGATGGGTGCGGCGGTCATGATTCTGTTCTTCTTACCCTGGATTGATAAAAACAAAGTAAGGTCGATTCGCTATCGTAGTTTCTTATACAAAGTTAATTTGGCAGTCTTCTTAGTTGCCTTTGTTTGGTTGGGTTATCTTGGTGTGCAGCCTGTGACTCCTATGGCTTCACAAATGGCTTTGCGATTGTCGGAGATATACTTCCTATTCTTCATTATTCTGGGGATCTACAGCACGCAAAGGTCTGTGGGTTACTACCTTGGATGGTTTGTTGCATTAACAGCGATTATTACTGTTTACGATTTTGCCCGTAATAATGAAGATATCGCATCATTAACCTGGAGCACTTGGATTATTCCAGTTGCATATATGTTTGTAACATTAGCACTGGCTGCGTTTACCAATCTTGATCAAGATAAAGAAGTGCCAGAGAGGGTTACTGCATGAAGAAACTAGGGCATTTAATTTGTGTTGTAGCATTTTTGGCTGCTTCTCATACTTGGGCAGCGGGCGGTAGCGAACCAGTTTTTCACATGACACCTGATGTTGGTAATCAAAAGTCATTACAACGTGGTGCGGCATATTTCATGAATTACTGCTTATCTTGTCATTCGGCAGAATTTAGTCGTTACAAACGTGTCGCTGATGACTTAGGTATCAGCGAAGAGAATATGATTGAATACATGATATTCACTGGCCGTAAATATGGTGAAACCATGACGGTCGCGATGACAGCTGAACAAGGTAAAGAATGGTTTGGTGCAGCACCACCTGACTTAAGTGTGCGTGCTCGTGCACGAGGTGCTGATTGGATCTACAGTTTCTTGAAGTCATTCTATGTGGATCTAAGCACTTACCGTGGCATCAATAATAAGATGTTACCTGGTACCTCTATGCCTCATGTCTTGTGGGAGTTGCAGGGCTACCAAGTTTTAAATGAAGAATACGAGGCTATGGATAAAAGTGATTTAGAAAGCCTCGGGCCTGGTTACACTCAGTTAAACCAAGAGCTCGAAAACAACCAAGCGGTTGACGAAGATGAGAGTATTCCTGGGTCAGATGACCATTCACCATTTATCTTGGCTGTTGAAGGCAAGATGACTCCGGAAGAATATGATCAGGCAGCTAGAGACATCGTAAACTTTATGGTCTATATGGCAGAGCCAGCACAGCTCTCACGTAAAACCATTGGTACAGGCGTGTTATTTTTCCTCGCAGCTTTGTTTGTATTAGCGTACTTCATGAAGCGCGAATACTGGAAAGACGTACATTAATCAGAATTAACTTAGGAGATTTATGGCGTTAATCGCTAACCGTACATCTATGATGACATTATTCTCAGACCCAGCCTGCATACATAGCCATCGCTCGCGTATTGTATTATCAGAAAAAGATATTACTGCTGATGTCGTGCACATAGACCAAAATGACAAGCCGGAAGATTTGTCAGATTTGAATCCTTACAACTCAGTTCCCACTTTAGTTGATCGTGATCTCGTGCTTTACGATTCGCGTGTCATTATGGAATATTTTGACGAGCGATTTCCGCATCCACCTTTGATGCCTGTTGACCCTGTGTCACGGTCAAAATCTCGTATCGCTTTATTACATATTGAAAGAGATTGGTATGGTCCAGTTGAAACAATAATCGATGATGAAGGACAGCAAGTAGAGCAGGCGCGTAAAGAACTTGAAGATAGTCTTTTAAGTTCAGTTGAACTGTTTAGCGCAAAACCCTATTTCTTAAGTGACGAGTTCAGTTTGGTAGATTGTTCAATTGCACCATTACTATGGAGATTACCAAGCCTTGGTATCGAATTACCACCCACTGCTAAAGCTATTTCAGACTATGCTAATCGTGTATTTGATCGTCCTTCTTTCCGTAGTAGTTTGACGGAAGAAGAACTTGAAATGCGACCCATCTAATAGTTTTTACAGACTGCAATCTGTGGTTTGACATCAAAAATTAATGACTTCCACCCGCCCTTATCTAATCCGCGCGATGTATGAGTGGATTATTGATAATGGGATGACTCCTCATTTGTTAGTGGATACTAGTGATACGAAAGTTTTAGTCCCCAGACAGTATGAACAAGAAGGCAAGATCGTTTTAAATATTAGTCCTACAGCCACGCAGGACCTTGATTTGAGTGATGAGGCAGTTTCGTTTCATGCTCGATTTGATGGCGAAGCGATGAGTGTATTTATTCCGTCTGAACAGGTTCTTGCAATTTACACACGTGAAAATGGGCAAGGTATGATGTTTGGAGATGATAGCGAAATGACACCGCCTGATCCGGAAAATCCTACACCAAGCAAAGGCTCTCATCTTAAGGTTGTTAAATAGTTGTTACTTCCAAAGCCAGGCAGCACCTCTTACACCGCTAGCATCCCCATACTTTGGTGGCGCTAGTTTAGTTAACACAGTTTCAGAAAAGACATAAGTCTGCCAGAGTTTAGGAACATTCTCGTACAAACGATCTATATTTGACATGCCGCCACCCAACACAATTATGTGTGGGTCTATAATATTAATAATATGAGCAAGGCTTTTAGCCATTCTTAATTCATATCGCGCCAAGACTTGATTTGCTGCTTCATCACCTTCTTCTGATAGAGATACAATTTCTCTACTATCTTTCTCTTGCCGAGTCGTTTGAGCATAATCATTTTCGAATCCAGGCCCTGATAGAAAAGTTTCTATGCATCCATTTTTACCACACCAACACTGAGTACTTAGAAGCTCATTTTCCTCGGGCCATGGTAATGGATTGTGGCCCCATTCACCGGTAATGCTATTTGGACCGTCAATTACTTGTTTATTTATAACCAGACCGGCACCACATCCCGTACCAACAATTACACCAAAAACGGTTTGTGTGTCTTGTGCGGCGCCATCGATGGCTTCGGATAAAGCGAAGCAGTTTGCATCATTACTTATTTGAATTTCGCGCTTAAGTAGATTTTGAAGATCTTGTTTAAAAGGTTTTTGGTTTAAGCAGGTTGAGTTGCTACCACGAAGCAGGCCATTGCTAGGTGAAACAGAACCAGGCGTGCCAACACCAACCGATCCCGATTGTGCTAGTTCATATTCGGTCGATAAGACTAAATCTTTTATACATTGTAGTGTTGCAGAATAATTGCTTTGTGGGGTGTTGACTCGTTTTTTGTATAACTCTTTACCGCTATCATCAATGGCTATTATTTCGATTTTGGTACCACCTAAATCAACCCCGAGTTTCACTACGACTGCAATTTCTCCAAATCTTCCAGTATTACCTGGCTATGGTTACTCACGTCGACATCGCGATAGATACTGGCTAAGTTGCCTTCAGGATCAATGATAAAAGTATGTCGTTTGGCTAATTTCAAAAAACCCAGCGATCTTAACGAGCCATATTGTTCGGCGACGCTACCTTCAGTATCCACCAGTATAGGAAAAGGGAGGCTATATTTAGTCGCAAACTTCTCGTGACTCGCTTGGTCATCGATGCTCAAACCTAATACCTGAGAGTTCTTTGCTGTGATGGTTTTATATTCGTCACGAAAAGCACAAGCTTGTTTGGTGCATCCAGGCGTATCATTTTTTGGGTAGAAATAAAGGACCACCCACTTTCCTCGATAATCTTGCAGTGAATGCTTCTCTCCATTTTGGTCGATCAACTCAAATTCAGGTGCGGGCTGGCCAATAGTTAAGGATTCTGCGTTGGCGAAATTAAACATAGTGAATACCAATAGTAATAAAATAGTTATGAGTTGCATGACTAAGCTTCAAATTCCTGTTCAGTTAAGTACCAGTGTAACTTACTGTGCAATGTAACCACTGTTCCAATAATAATCAAAGTAGGACCCTGTACATCAAGCTCCTCAACAAGCTTGGGCAGTGTGGATAAATCGCCAATCAGAACGCGTTGATTAGGTGTGGTGCCTTTGCTGACGAGAGCAGCAGGGGTGCAGCTATCTAATCCATGTTGGATGAGCTGCTCGCAAATTATTTTGAGACCATGAAGACCCATGTAAAACACCAATGTCTGTTTTGCGTGTGCAAGCATGTTCCAATTTAGATTGACCGTGCCATCGCGTAGGTGACCAGTCACAAAGATACATGCCTGTGCGTGATCGCGATGAGTCAAAGGAATACCCGAGTAGGACCCGCAACCTGCTGCTGCAGTAATCCCGGGGACTACCTGAAAGTGAATGCCTTCTTCCATTAAGCTTTCTATTTCCTCGCCACCGCGTCCAAAAATAAAAGGGTCACCACCTTTTAATCTTAATACGCGTTTGCCTTCTTTGGCTAAGCGCACTAACATCTGATTAATAGATTCTTGCGGAAGCGTATGCTTTGAGCGTTCTTTGCCGGCATATATCTTTTCAGCATCTTTACGTATTAGCTGCATGATTTGGTCCGAGACTAGGCGGTCATAAACTACTGCATCTGCCTGCTGCATCAAACGTAAAGCACGAAATGTTAATAAGTCTGGATCACCGGGGCCTGCACCAACCAAATACACTTCACCGAGACTATCCGAAAAAGTATCTTTCTTAGAGAGCTTTTTAATTAAAGCTTCTTCAGCAGCATCCACTTTTCCGGCAAATACCATTTCAGCGATTGGGCCTTGTAGTGTTTCTTCCCAAAATCTTCTAATGGTATTTTCATCATTAAATGTTTGTTTGGCTGCAGAGCGATATTTTTCGACTAATGATGCTAAGGTGCCATAGGCAGCAGGAGTACTTCGTTCCAGATTACTGCGCAGTAATCTGGCTAATACTGGTGATGCACCTCCTGTCGTAACCGCAATTTGAATAGGATCGCGATTGATTATCGAGGGCAGAACCACATCACCTTGTGTGAAGTCGTTTGATACATTGACTAAGATTTCGTTTTGTTTAGCAATCTGACTGATGTGATTATTTAATGCTGCATCATTGCTTGCAGCAATAATGAGTCGTTGATGTCCAATATCACTATCTTCAAATTTACGAAGCAGGACATCTAGAGCATATTGATCACAAAGTTGTTGTACATCTTCACAAAGCTTAGGTGCTATCACAGTGATCTTAGCTTCTGCATGACATAACATTT
>JBCDBX010000065.1:0-10238 GCA_039182865.1 Pseudomonadota bacterium | reverse complement strand
TTGCCTTATTTAATAACGTTGCGCCACCTACTATTAATTATCAGACACCCGATCCTGATTGTGATTTGGACTATGTTCCAAACACGGCACGTGATCTCGATATTGATATAGCGGTATCAAATTCATTTGGATTTGGTGGTACTAACGGCACGTTGGTTTTCAAAAGCGTTTAAGCCTCTTTGTGTAAGGTCAATATTAGCCTTACATATCTTCAAATTAGATTCCCATTATTATCTTTTATGGGGCACAATGTTAAAGCTTCACTTAGTGTTAGTTCGCGTTTATATAGTTGACACAGTAGTCTGATCAAATTACACATTAACATTTATATTCATACTTTCAATGTTAGTAAACGGACAAATTGCAGATTCTATTTCGATTGAAGATCGAGGATTGTTATATGGAGACGGTATCTTTGAAACTATCATCTGTGAGCAAGGCCAAGCTATTTTATTTGATCAACATATCGCGCGATTACAGCAAGGCTGTGAAGCGCTAGAACTGGCAAGACAGAATGAAACCACTTTACAATCTGAAATTATGGATGTTGCTCAAGGTGAGGATTGCGTCATTAAAGTGTTGGTCACAAGAGGCTCTCGAATGCGTGGTTACCGATATGATGCCAATGATGAGACCCATACACGTATTGTCTATCGCAGCCCTCTCCCTGAAATTCCAGATACTTTTTATCATCAAGGTATCACATTGGGATTGTCTGAATATCGTCTGCCCAGCAATCAAGCGCTTGCCGGGATCAAGCATTTAAACCGATTGGATCAAGTGTTGGCATGTCGTGGATGGGAAGATGACTATTCAGAAAAAATAGTCTTGGATAATGATGGTCTTATCATTGAAGGCACTATGAGTAATGTGTTTATTGAAATGAATGGCAAGTTAAAAACACCTGTTCTATTGCGGTCGGGAGTTGCAGGTGTAATGAGACAATGGTTAGTTGAACATGCAAATTTAATGGATATAGAAGTCATACAATCTGAATTAAATTTAGAGGATCTTAAGCAAGCGGATGCGATTTTTGTATGTAACAGCGTTGTGGGTATATGGCCAGTGACAAAATTTATAGATCAAAATTTTCCAATCAGCAGTAATACTAGAACATTGATGACATTTATAAGAGACAAGCTTTCTAATTTGTATATAGCTCTGTAATGGCAAAGTTTTTGTTATTTTTAATCGTATTGTTTATTGCGATCGCAAGCTACGTAGCACATGATATTCATCGTTATGTCAATAATTCTATTAATGCCAGCAACCAAGACATTGAGATTACGATTGACCGTGGCGCTTCATTCACTGATGTCAGTGAGCAGCTTCAGCAAGCTGGTTTAATCGATAAGCCACTCTATTTTAAATTGCTGGCTAAATTTGAAGAAAAAACGCAACAGATCAAATCTGGAGAATATATTTTTAATACTTCACTGTCCCCAGCACAGATACTTGATGATTTAGTTAAAGGAAATACTAAGCTATATAAAATTACAGTGATTGAAGGTAAGCGATTCAAAGACTTTTTATTGCTTTTAGATGAAAATGATAAAATTGAACATACCATTCAAGATCAGGAGCAAATAAAACAAGCATTAGAAATAGAGCAAAAAAGTCTGGAAGGTCTTTTCTTGCCCGAGACATATACGTTTGCTGCCGGAACTAAGGATATTGATATTTTACGTCAAAGCTATACTTTGCTTAGAGATTTTCTTGATGAAGAATGGCCCAAACGTAGTGAGAATTCATATGTTAAGACACCTTATGAAGCATTAATTTTGGCATCAATTGTCGAGAAAGAAACGTCTGCGCCAGAGGAGCGTGCGCGCATAGCAGGTGTTTTTATCTCTCGTTTACAAATTCAGATGCCATTACAGACGGATCCTACTGTCATTTATGGGATAGGAGATGAATTTGATGGCGATATTACGCGCAAACATTTACAAACAGATACGCCTTATAATACCTATACTCGGAGAGGTTTGCCGCCATCACCCATATGCTTGGTGGGCAAGGAATCCATAGAAGCTGTGTTACATCCTGATATCACCGGAGAGTTATTTTTTGTTTCAAAAAAAGATGGCACTCATTATTTCTCTAAAACTTATGAAGAACATCGTGAGGCTGTACGTAAATATCAATTAGGTAAATGAATGATGGCGCAGTTTATAACACTAGAAGGAATAGAAGGCTCTGGTAAAAGCACACAAATGGATTTTGTAGTTGAGTTCTTGAAAGCCCAAAACATTGAGGTAGTTCGAACACGTGAGCCTGGCGGTACCGACTTAGGTGAAAGGGTTCGTGAGTTATTACTGAGTAATGATTTTCCTAAAATGCATGAAGATACCGAATTAACCTTAATGTTTGCTGCTCGTATTGAACATGTTAATCAAGTTATCAAGCCCGCACTGAATGAGGGCAAATGGGTTGTCAGCGATCGCTTCTATGATGCAACTTATGCCTATCAAGGATATGGGCGTAATATTGATCTCAATAGAATTGATTTATTGCGTGAGTTTGCGATAGGTGACATGCAACCTGATATGACACTTTTGTTGGATGTTAACTTGGAAATCAGTATGCAAAGAGTTGAAGATAGAGGTAATCAGGATCGATTTGAAAAAGAAAAAAGTGACTTCTATATTAAAGTAAGAGAGGGTTATCTGTCTCTGGCCAAACATCATGCGAACAGAATTACGGTGATTGATTCCACTCAGCCAATTGAGCAAGTACAATCTGATATATCATCCAAGCTAAAAGAATTATTCTAAAAATAAGCATGCAAATTTATCCTTGGCAATTACAACAGTGGGAATATTTTTCCAGGCTAATTAAAACTAATTCTTTACCACATGCAATTTTATTAACAGGACAAGATGGTCTTGGCAAACAGCAATTTGCAAGCATGTTGAGTGCAGCATTGCTGTGTGAAACACCAACAAGTGATGGTTTTGCATGTGGTCAATGTAAACACTGTCGTTTATTTGAAGCGCAGACGTATCCAGATTTTGTGCGCATTAAATTAGAAGAAGATAGCAATTCGATCTCGGTAGATGAGATTCGCTTCTTGATAAGCAAACTTTTTTTGACGCGTCACTTCGATAAATACAAAGTGGCTTTGATTGAGTTTGCTGACTTGATGAATGTTAATGCGGCTAATGCTCTTTTAAAGACTTTGGAAGAGCCTCCTGAACAGACTATTTTAATTCTGGTAAGCAGTAATCCCTTAGTTTTGCCTGCGACGATACGTAGTCGCTGCCAAATTATTTCATTTCAAGCGCCGAATGAAGACGAGGCACTTAAGTGGTTGAAAAGCACTAATGAGGGAGTCGACTGGGAGCCTTTATTGAAAGTGGCGCATGGCGGGCCTCTACGTGCCTTGGAGTATCATGAGACCGATTTACTGGATCAGCGTATCTCCGTTATGAATGGATTTCTTGGGCTGTTTGAACGAGATGCTCGTCCATTGGAGATTTCAGCCAGAATCGAAGCTGTAGAGTTTGCTCTAAGTAGCGATTGGATACTCTCAATTATATTGGATTTATTGCGAATTAAGAGTGCTGAAAACCCAATAACGCTCGAAAATCCTGACTTTTATCGGCCATTACTTGCTCTTGCGCCTAGGTTGCGAGTACCTTTGCTACTTGAGTTTTGGCAATTGCTTATTGAGCGAAAAAGTATTTTTGATAAGAGTTTGAATTATAAGTTGTTCAATGAGTCTATGGTGTTACAAGCTTATAAACTCGCAGCAAGAAATTTAACATAACACAAAGAGACTGGATAATGGCAAACGGTGGACGAGGAATCATTTCGCTCGCAATCAAAGACAAAGGTTCGTTGTATGCGTCCTATGTTCCTTTTGTAAAAAATGGCGGTCTTTTTATACCTACTGATAAGAACTTCAATTTGGGTGACGAAGTTTTTATGTTGTTGACCTTGATGGAGGAAACTGAACGAATTCCTGTAGCAGGCCACGTTGCCTGGATCACACCGCCAGGTTCACAAGGTAATCGTACAGCCGGTATAGGTGTACAATTCAGCAATCAGGACAATGGCGAAACCCGTACGAAAATTGAAGCTTTATTGGGTGGTGCATTACAGGCAGATCGTCCAACCCACACGATGTGAATTAGCATGATTGGCATAGTCTCATTAAAGTGCTTTAATAATTTTTCCAGAGAATTTTCCCACCAAAAGATTTAAAAGTACTAAGTGAGCCAATCTAATGAGCCATGAAAATGACCAACAACTTTTTAGTGGCAACGCTGATTACATTGAATTCCTCTACGAACAGTACTTAAGCAATCCAAATAGCGTCAGTCAAACCTGGCAGAGTTATTTTAAAAACTTAGATACCTCCGAAGATAAGCAATTAAACGAAACCCACAATGCTGCAATTGCGCGCATGCATATAAAACGCGAAGTTAACTATTCAGGTAACTTATTAGATAACTTTTCAGATGTATTGCAACATAAGCAAATGGCGGTACTTGGTTTGGTTAGTGCATATCGTCGTTTGGGTCATCGTCAAGCTGATATTGATCCGCTGTATGGGGAACAACGTTTAGAAATTGATTTGTTAAAGCTTGAATATCATGGACTTAATTCCGATGACTTAGATTCGGAATTCTATATGAGAGAAAAACAACAAGGTCATAAACAGACCTTGCGTGACATTTTAAATTTAATGTCGACTACTTATTGTGGAAGTATTGGTGCAGAGACAGAGCATGTATCAGACCCTGAGCAAAAAGAGTGGTTGCGTACTTACCTTGAAACTCATTATCACAAACTTCTCTATAGTGCAGATCAAAAGAAACGCATACTTAATCGACTAATTGCCGCTAATTCAATGGAAAGGCATTTACACCGGAAGTATGTTGGGCAAAAACGCTTTTCTTTAGAAGGCGGTACAAGCCTCATTCCTTTGCTGGATACACTGATTCAGCGTGCGGGAGACTACTCTACCAAAGAAGTTATTATTGGAATGGCACATCGAGGACGTTTGAACGTACTTGTCAACATCATGGGAAAGAGTCCTCAAGATTTATTTGAGGAGTTTGAAGGTGCGCCTGATCCTCATCCTAAATACGGCTCTGGTGATGTGAAATATCACAAAGGCTTTTCTACCAATCTTAAAACTGAGAGTGGCAATGTGCATACGGTACTCGCATTCAATCCTTCTCACTTAGAAATAATTAATCCCGTCGTTGAAGGTTCTGTGCGTGCGAGACAAGATCGGCGTGATGATCGAGAAAGAAAAAAAGTTTTACCGGTGCTAATACATGGTGATGCTGCTATTGCTGGTCAAGGCGTTGTCATGGAGACGCTAAACCTCTCTAGTACAAGAGGATATACCACCGGTGGTACCGTGCATATTGTGGTTAATAATCAAATTGGTTTTACCACCAGTGACCCACTGGATTCACGCTCGACTTTATATTGCACTGATGTTGCTAAAATGGTGCAGGCACCAATTTTCCATGTGAATGGTGATGATCCTGAAGCTGTTGTTTTTGCAACTGAGCTTGCGATGCAATACCGCATGAAATATTCGCGTGATGTGGTTGTGGATATTATTTGTTATCGCAGACATGGTCATTCGGAAGCTGACGAACCCTCAATGACCCAACCTTTGATGTACCAACGGATCAAGCATAAAGAACCTGTTGATAAACTTTATTTTAGTCAGCTAGTCAATGAAGGTGTTGTGAAGATAAATGATTATGCAAAGTTAGAGAAGGAATACATTGATGCGCTAAATTGTGAGCAACCGGTTTGTTCTGAAATTGCACCTAGCAAACCGTCTAGGCATATTGTGGATTATAAACCTTACGTTGGTACTAGCTGGGAATATGAAGTAGATACCTCTATATCCAAGGCCGTCATAGAAGATATTGGACACTGTGTTTCTACTTTGCCTGAAGGATTTACTGCGCATAAGAATGTGCAAAAAATTATGAGCCATCGCAAGCATATGAGTATGGGCAAACGACGTGTAGATTGGGGTTTTGCTGAAATGCTTGCATATGGTTCTTTGCTTAAGGATAAGTTTTCTGTGCGAATATCAGGGCAAGATACTATTAGAGGGACATTTGCACACCGACACTGTGCAGTCTATGACCAGAAAACGGGTGAAGCTTACCTTCCGTTGAGAAATTATTTTGAGGGGCAACCTCAGTTCTTACCGATCAATAGTTTGCTCTCTGAAGAGGCAGTACTCGGTTATGAATTAGGTTACGCCACCTCTGAGCCCGAGGCATTAGTTATTTGGGAAGCACAGTTTGGTGATTTTGCGAATGGTGCGCAAGTAATTGTTGATCAGTTCTTAAGTTCCTCAGAAGTTAAATGGCAGCGCCTCTGTGGATTAGTATTATTCTTGCCACATGGATTTGATGGGCAAGGACCAGAACATTCTTCTGCACGCTTGGAGCGATATTTACAATTATGTGCGGAAGAAAATATACAAGTATGCATACCAACCACTCCTGCCCAGTTATTTCATCTATTGCGTAGACAAATTATACGACCTTATCGTAAACCGCTCTTTGTATTTACGCCAAAAAGCATGCTGCGTAATCCTAAGTCTATGTCCAGTCTTGATGATTTTACACAGGGAAAATATCAAGAAGTTATTACGCATCATGCTAGTGTTGATAAGTCTAAGGTACGCAAGCTAATTGTATGCACGGGTAAAATATATTACGAGTTACTAGAGGCGAGTGAAGAAAATAATATCAATGACGTAACGTTTATACGTATTGAGCAATTGTATCCTTTCCCTGAGAAAGCATTGACAGCAGAAATTGCGAAATATAAAGACGTTTCTAATGTTGTCTGGGCACAAGAAGAGCCGCGCAATCAGGGAGCATGGTTTTATATGCTCTCGCGTAGACATTTGCCGAAATGTTTGTATCCTCACCAAACCTTGCGTTACGCAGGGCGTGATTATTCAGCCTCACCGGCGACAGGGCATCATAATATCCATGTAAAACAACAAAAAGCTCTTGTCAGTGATGCGCTAGATTTGAATAAAAGTAAAACAGTCACTCTAAAAAGTGTGAGCTAATAATTTAGGAACTATTTGTGAAAGTTGACGTTATTATTCCAGAATTTTCAGAGTCAATCAGTGAAGGTATGATTGGTGATTGGCTAAAGAATGTTGGTGATCAGGTTGAGGAAGGAGAGACTCTTGTAGAAGTCGAAACTGATAAAGTTGTCTTAGAGATTCCTTCACCTGCAAGTGGTGTCATTGAGGCTATAAATAAAAAAGCTAATGACACGGTATTAAGTGGAGATGTTATTGCTACTTTGAATAGTGAAGCAGCAGCTAACAAAGCGCAAGATTCGCAAAAGTCTGAAGATATACCAATAAACGACTCGGATGAATCTGTACAAAAAATCCAACAAGACTCTAAAGTTGATACTAGACAGACAACAGTTAAGACAAGCCCTGCGGTGCGAAAAATACTTGATGAGCAAGGTATAGATAAAAGCGAAGTCACGCCGACAGGAAAGCGTGGGCGCATTACTAAAGCTGATGTCATGCAAGTTGCAGAAAAGTCAACTGCTGTTGATCAGGCTACAAGCAATATTTCAACAAGCCCTACTGAACGAGTACCTATGAGTAGCTTGCGTAAGAAAATTGCTCAGCGCCTAGTGTCTGCCCAGAATGACTATGCGATGTTAACTACCTTTAACGAAGTTAATATGCAGGAAATTTTATCAATACGTGCAAAACATAAAGATAAATTTCAAGAAATGCATGGAGTAAAACTTGGTTTTATGTCGTTTTTTGTTTTAGCGGCGGTAGAAGCATTAAGAGATTATCCTGCCGTCAATGCGTCCATAGAAGATGATGATATTGTTTATCACCGATATATGGATGTAGGAATCGCCGTTAGCTCAGAGCGTGGCTTAGTTGTCCCTATTGTACGTAATGCCGATGTTAAATCTATGTCTGACATTGAAGTTGAAATCAATCAACTAGCAAACAAAGCAAGAGAGAATAAACTGACAATAGATGATCTCAGCGGAGGGACATTTACTATCACAAATGGTGGTGTCTTTGGTTCGATGATGTCAACACCGATAATAAATCCTCCACAAAGCGCCATATTAGGGATGCACGCAATTGATAAGCGTGCAGTCGTCGAAAATGATGAAATTGTTATTCGTCCTATGATGTATCTAGCGCTGTCATATGATCATCGTATAATTGACGGACGTGAGGCTGTGCTGTTTTTAAGTCGAATTAAAAAAATTATTGAAGACCCTGTACAGCTTCTGTTGTACGTATAAAGAGAATATAAATGAATGACAAAAGCTACGACGTTATCGTCATAGGTGCTGGCCCCGCTGGATATGTTTGCGCAATTCGATGTGCACAATTAGGCATGTCGGTTGCGTGTATAGATGAATGGTCTGATAAGAATAATAAGGCAAGCCCTGGTGGAACTTGTTTGAATGTAGGTTGCATTCCATCAAAAGCCTTATTAGATTCTAGTCATCATTTTGCATTTCTCAAGCAAGAGGCGGCCGAGCATGGAATTCAGTGCGCTGATCCTAAAATGGATGTTGCGGCCATGCAGAAACGCAAAAATAAAGTGGTTAAGACTTTAACCACCGGTGTTAAAGGATTATTAAAGAAAAACAAAGTTGATTTTTTTCATGGAACTGCTTCGCTAAAAAGCTCAACGCAGGTTTCAATTAGTATTACTGATGATAATTCCATTATTCAGGCCAACAACATTGTCATTGCATCAGGTTCAAAACCATTTGAGTTGCCGACAATTCCTGTCGATCAAAAGATTATAGTTGATTCTACAGGTGCGCTTGAATTCACCGAAGTTCCGAATCATTTAGGTGTAATTGGCGCTGGTGTCATTGGCCTTGAAATGGCAAGTGTATGGAGTCGCTTGGGTGCTAAAGTGACAATATGGGAAGGAGAAAGTCAATTCTTGCATGTTGTTGATAAAGATATCGCTAACCAAGCTAGCAAAATTTTTGCTAAACAAGGGTTAAACGTACAACTAAATAGCAGAGTAACAGAGGTAAAACCTTCTACGAATTCTGTAAGTGTGGTGGTGGAATCAGATAATAGTAGTGAAACTATTGAAGTCGATAAACTACTTGTCGCTATTGGTCGTGTTGCGAATACTGAAAATCTAAATTTGGCTGACGTAGGCGTTACCACTAATGATAAAGGTTTTATTGAAGTTAATAATCAATGGAAGACCCATGCTGACAATATTTTTGCTATTGGTGATGTGGTTGGTGGGGCTATGCTTGCCCATAAAGGTTCAGAAGAGGGGGTTGCGGTAGCTGAAATACTGGCAGGCCAACATGGTGAAGTTAATACTGCAATACCTTGGGTTATATACACTTGGCCAGAAATCTCTTGGGCCGGTGCGACAGAACAAGAACTGCAAGCTAATGGTTCAGAATATAAAACAGGCTCTTTTCCATTTATGGCCTTGGGTCGAGCACGCGCGATGGGTAGTACAGAGGGTTTAATAAAGTTTATCGCTGATGCCAATACGGATCGCTTGCTTGGTGTTCATATTTTGGGACCAAGTGCTTCTGAGCTAATTGCTGAAGCAGTTGTTGCAATTGAATCTGAACTCAGTGCAGAAGATTTGGCTCGAACTATTCATGCTCATCCGACTTTATCTGAAGGTATGCATGAGGCTGCGCTTGCGGTTGATGAACGCGCGATACACATATAGATCTAATCATCTTTAAGCACATTATTATTTTGTGATTCTTTCAGCAATAAAAATTTTATTGTGCTGTATTCTTTTATTGCCTCTTGGAATAACTGCTTGGGAGTTATTTCTCAATCCGGATGCACTTGGTGCAAATCCAGTAGAGAGTGCTATCCATGAAACCGGCATATGGGGTTTGAGATTGCTATTGATCACTCTAGCAATAAGTCCATTGCGTAAAATATTTCACCTGCATAACTTGATTAAATTCAGAAGAATGCTTGGGTTGCTATGTTTTGTATATGTGTGTGCTCATCTTTCTTTATATATAGTATTTGAACAATACTTTAGTTGGGGGGATATTTGGAGGGACATACAAAAGCGGCCCTACATTACTGTGGGTTTTGCTGCATTTATTTTATTAATCCCATTAGCGCTTACATCGAATAATAAACTGCAAGCAATCATGCAGAATAAATGGAATTTGCTCCATAAGCTCATCTACCCCATCGCAATACTTGCTATACT
>JBCDBX010000064.1:0-10277 GCA_039182865.1 Pseudomonadota bacterium | reverse complement strand
TTCAAATAATATTATTAATTTATCTTGAACCGATCACACAATTTCTAGCAAAGAAAATAAGTGCCCTCATATGATCAATTTGCACCAAATTACTGCGGTTACATCCTTAAAAATACTATCTAACTAATTAACTTTTTGATTTTATTAGCTCGGCTGAGTGGCATAAATATTGCTGCATTTGTAATAGTAACAAACACAATCTTATTACAAACTATGTGAAACTACGAGTAGGGACATTGAATGGATATCATATTTTATTTGATATTAGTACTAGGCTGCCTAGCTGCATACTTATCTGAAAAGTTCATGTAGTAATCAAGTTTTGGGCATAGAACATAAAAATTAATCATGTTTTGGTAAGCCGTCATTAACGTCAATCACACGTCGACCATAGAAAAAGTGGCTATCAGAAGTTAGTTCATCAGGTAGATTATTATCATTACACTTCCTAATTAGAAGTTGAGAAATAACTCTCCAATCCATAGCATTGGTGTTGTATAGCGTCTCACCACAGACTGAACAATACACTCGCATCATTTCTAGTATAGGGTGTTGATAACTCATCAAACTTTCTTGTCCTCGTATGATTTCAACCTGCTCTTTATTCCATGCAGTGACAGAATGAAAGGGAATATTTAATAAAGTACGACAATCTTCGCAATGACAAAAACCTTTTACTCTAGGCTTACCAGAAAGAGATAACTTAACCTCACCACACTCACATTCAATTTCATATTTCTTATCCATTCTCAAAATACTCATATAGTCTAATTTAAAAATATTTATTAAGATGATTCTTAAATCGTTTTAAATCTTGATCAATTTGGGGATTTTTCATAACGTCATAGCATGCAAATGTCTCAAGAGCCTGCATTCCAAAAAAACGGAAATTCATATGCATAGGATAAAATAACTCGTCGACACTTTTACCTTGAAATAAAAATTCATTCTGATCATTAAAAGCCTCTAGAGGTGCATTAAAAGTCAGTGAAAGCATATATTTTGTAGTTCTAAGAATACCCCCCGCACCATAGTTTTTTTTTGGGTTCTCTGCCTTCCTACCATCTCCATTGCATAAATCACCACCCATCCCTGCTGAATAAACCTCATCCATATATTTTTTAAAGCTCCAAGGCACTCCCATCCAGTTAACAGGTGTTTGCAAGATAATGTAATGAGCCCAACTATGCTTTTCTAATTCTTCTTGAATATCATATTGTTCAGCACTTATGGTCTTGCGGACGACATATTCTTTTTCTCTTAAAATTGAAATTGCACGTTCCGAGAGACTTTTATTTAGACTACCTTGAGAAAATGGATAAGGTTGATGCGCATTAATATGTAGAATATTTTTCATTTAGTTGTTAAATCTTCATCAAGACTTGGGATGAATAAATTAAGCTGGTTATATAAATTAGGGATAGATTTTAAAAAATATAGCGCTTTAAGTTACTATTATCAACCAGTATACTTTTAGTAACCACTCATTCTCATGAGCAGAAAATTGAAAACAACTCTTAATGGCAAAAAAAGTGCTATAAATTCCTGTTTAGAGCCTTGTCCGATTGAGCGTGGAATGCGTATTCTAGGTGGCAAATGGAAAGCTTCGATTCTTTGGCACTTAAAAGACGAACCTGTTCGCTTTAATGATCTCGCTCGCATGATGGGTGGGGCAAGCAAAAAAATGATCGATCAAAGGCTCAAGGAAATGGAAACAGAAGGCTTGATCACTAGAAAAGTTGTTAGTGAACGTCCTATCGCCGTGACATATCAAGCAACAAAATTTGGCAAGAGCGCACTCAAAATACTTGATAGATTAAAAACATGGACTGAAGAGAATAATCTTTGAAATAAACTTCTAAATCTTAGACGTCGTTTGTCAAAACAATTAATATCATTTACTGTAGTATGCACACAGAATGTCCGGTTTTCTATTTAGCTAGGGAGTAATTATGACACCTGATATGACGTTACTTTTAATGACAATTGTAATTGTCATCGTAGCGTTTGCCGCCGGTGCTCCAGTACTATTCGGCCGATCCTTTGATGCAGAAGGAAAATTTGCTGCACGTGGTGAAGCCATTGCTGCAGGTGTATTTTTAGGTGCTGGACTCATCCATATGCTTGGGGATTCTGCCGGTGATTTTGCAAATGCTGGAATCGATTATCCTTGGCCTTTCATGATTTGTGGCTCAGTCGTACTTTTGCTACTTTTATTAGAGCATGTTGGAGAGGCAACAAAAGGAGCTAGTGAAGGTGATGCAGCGCTCGCACTTCTAGCTACAGCCATGTTATCGATTCATTCATTCCTAGCTGGTGCTGCACTTGGTTCTAGTGCCGGTGCATTTGCTGTCGTAATTTTCATTGCGATCATAGCTCATAAATGGGCAGCCTCATTTGCGCTCGCAGTTTCACTTGTTCGCAGTTCACTAAGCCGCCCTACCCGGTTTATGGCATTTGTCATATTTGTCTTTTTTCTTCCTCTAGGCGTTGCTGGAGGGGCAGCTGCTACACAGCTCGATAGTGTCTACCCTCTAATAACACCAACCATAAAAGCACTTGCTGCAGGTACTTTTGTCTATCTTGGCACGTTGCATGGCTTGACGAATGGCACCCTTGTTTCGCGCTGTTGCGATTTAAAAGAATTTTCAGCGGTAGTATTCGGCTTTGCACTGATGGCAGTTGTTGCTATATGGACTTAAACAATTTAAACAGAGTGGTATGTTTATAATCAATGTCTTGCAAGTTCGCAAATTCATAATTGACACAATGATTTCACAAATAGGATCCAAACCATGAATGAAGAAACTTTTAATATGTCACTTCGTAAATTCCTTAAGAAAGTGGGTGTCACTTCTCAACGTGATATTGAACATGCCGTTCAAGAAGCCATCAAATCAGGCCAATTAAAAGGCGATGAAGCGCTGGATTCAAAGGTTATCTTAAGAATTGGAGATATTGATTTAGAGACTGAAATAGACGGAAAAATTGAGTTGGAATAACAGATCAAATAAGAAAGATTTCATGCTTTATCATAGATTTATGCCTTAAATTCACATTTCGTGTTAATTCATATCACTGAATGCGTATTTGCACATAGTTAAGCACCACCCAATAAAACCTTAGAAGTTAGGTCTAAGAGTTAGTCAAAACCAATCTTAAGAACAGAAATTCGTACTATTCATTGATTTATGCACTAATAAGGTTATCAGTGCATCAGATTGGACCTTTTTTTCGTGATTATACTTTAATTTACCAAGCTAACCTGTTGTATTTATGTTTCAACCTATCTGGCATCAAATTTGCGTAACATTTTAGATGTAACGTTATAACATAACGTTCAAGCAGTTCACTCATTCCTAATCATTCTTACAAAAAGGAGAAACACAATGGCTAGTACAGGTAGCGTTAGCGCGTGGGAAGAAGCCCTCTTAGTCGCTATGATCCAATACCCAGTACCCGTAATATCAGGTCCAGAAGATATTCAGACTCAGGTCGATCAAATATGTAAAGCTGTCGCAAGTACCAAGGCGGGTTATCCAGATCTCGATTTAGTGGTCATGCCTGAGTACTCAACACAAGGGTTAAACACATCAATTTGGTCTTACGATGAAATGCTGCTCACTATTGATAGTCCAGAAGTTGGTAAATTCAAGCAAGCATGTATCGATAGCAAAGTCTGGGGTGTATTCTCCATTATGGAACAAAATGAAGACCCATCTGTTCCTCCTTACAATACTGCACTCATTATCAATGATGAAGGTGAAATCGCTCTACATTACAGAAAACTTCAGCCATGGGTGCCAGTTGAACCATGGTCTCCTGGTAATTTCGGCATGCCAGTTTGCGATGGCCCTAAAGGTTCAAAATTAGCTGTATGTATTTGTCACGATGGAATGTTCCCAGAACTTGCTCGTGAAGCAGCTTATAAAGGTGCAAATGTTTACATTAGAATCTCCGGATACTCTACACAAGTTAATGATCAATGGATCTGGACCAATAGAACAAATGCTTGGCAAAACCTAATGTATACAATTTCAGTTAACCTTGCTGGATATGACGGCGTCTTTTATTACTTCGGTGAAGGAACAGTTTGCAACTATGACGGCAATGTAATCCAACAAGGTCATCGTAATCCTTGGGAAATTGTGACTGCTGAGCTATTCCCTAAACTAGTTGATAAAGCACGTGAAAACTGGGCGCTAGAAAATAACATCTTCAACCTTGGTTGTCGTGGTTATGTTGGCCAACCTGGAGGTGGTGATCAAAACTACTTAACCTGGGTTTCCGATCTAGCTGAAGGTAAATACAAACTACCTTGGGACGATAAAATTAAAATTAAAGATGGTTGGAAATACTATCCAGATGGGCCAAAACTGGGTCCAATGCCTAAACCAAAAGACATCAAGGCAGCTTAATCTAATTAGTATTTAACATCTCTACATCGGGTGGGCTTTGTTATTTTCAAGCCCACCTATTTTTTCACCAACTATTTCAGTTTTAATTCTGCATTCGAGTTATTAGGAGAAGATCATGGGCACATATTTGAAGGATAATAAAACAGGTAACGCGCTTCATGTCATCGAAATAGTCAATGATAATTGGGATTTGGATTCTCAGCTAGAGGCACTTGAGAGTTGGCTTCATGATAATTCTGAATTTCATTTTACCGGGGGTGATTGGATCGCAGATATAGGATTTATACCAAGGCCTGATACCTCCGTTGCTGGCTACACGATAAGCACAGATCTGATGAAAAATTTAGCAGTCAACAACATCACGCTATGGCTATCAGATTATAGAGGTGTATAGATTTTAGACCAAAGGATTATCGGGTGATAAAAATTTATCAATAAGATAATTTTTTTAAAGATTAATTACCCTTAATAATAGCATTACCAGATTCCCGCTCAGCTTGCTCGAACCAACTAATAACTAACTGCCAATGAGAATCTCCGTAGAGATTCCTAAAACGTTTAGTTTCTTCGGACCCTTCATTACGCCAAACTTCAAGGCGCTTAGATATAAATTCAGGGGTTAGTTCAATACCACAGCTGACCGTTATGCAATGGTGCCATTCATTAAAGTTCTGCGGGATAGGTGAAGTCATCATTTAGTTATATAATACCAACTAAGTTTATGATTATATTAGAAAAATTATACACAAAGAGTGTATCACTTTACACTTCAATTTTCATGATATCACTAAAGTGTCAATACAAATCTAATTTTTGCTATGCTATAACATCAACATTGCACTAGCTAGTTATATATTTCTCTCTATAATCTACACTCCTTTAAACCTATCCAATTACTGCGAAAAACACGCTTGACATAACATGGCCGCCAAGAAGAAAACTATATCGAAAAAGAAAGCTGCACCTAAGAAAAAAGTAGCTCCCAAAAAGAAAGTTGCACCTAAGAAAAAAGTGGCTCCAAAAAAGAAAGCTACGCCTAAGAAAAAAGTAGCTCCCAAAAAGAAAGTTGCACCTAAGAAAAAGGTAGCTCCAAAAAAGAAAGCTGCGCCTAAGAAAAAAGTAGCTCCCAAAAAGAAAGTTGCACCTAAGAAAAAGGTAGCTCCAAAAAAGAAAGCTGCGCCTAAGAAAAAAGCGACATCTGATAGTAAATCGGTTGTTAGAAGTACCAAACGAATAATTGGTTCAGATAAACCTGAGTTCGTACCATATAAGATCAAAAAGAACGAAGACTATATGAACGATACTCAAATTGAGCATTTCCGCAGTATCCTTAACGAATGGAAACTTCAACTCTTAGAGGAGATTAATCGTACTGTCACACACATGAAAGAAAATGCAAGTAATTTTGCTGATCCTGCAGACTTAGCAACACAAGAAGAAGAATTTGCACTTGAATTACGCACTCGTGATCGAGAACGTAAACTTCTTAGAAAAATAAATGCGGCACTCATACGAATTGATGATGGCACCTATGGGTATTGCGAGGAAACAGGCGAAGAAATAGGCATTTTAAGATTAGAAGCCCGACCAGTTGCAACACTTTGCGTTGAAGCACAGGAGCGACATGAAATTCGCAAACGACAGTTTCGCGATATCGATGATCGAAATCGATAGTTCCTATTGATTAATTTACTTAAAGTAAACCAAATTCATAAAATTGATATTTTAAGAGAAGCTCATATTTCTTCTCTGATTGTTATTGTTCCTGCTAACTTCTGATTATTTTGTTTGGCAGTTTTGAGTGTAGCGCAGCGCAAATAGGTATAGTTTGTCGTCACCCAAAATTTCTTTTCTTTCCTAAAATAACCACTTAATTGAAGCAATTTTTTTAGCAAAAATGCTTCTCATACAGCTAATATTTATTGTAATTTATTGCTACTGACAACTCATCAATAAAGCCCAATCACTTTTATTTAAGTTATAGATCGTGCTCTGGAAATACCTTTCTGTATAGGTTTTGTCGACTTACATTAAATTAATTTAATTATTATCTTTTGATAACGTGCCTCAAAATTGAGGCAATCATAAAGTAAAGTAAGTTTATGTCATCAAGACAAAAATATTCAGACAAAACTGTTGGCTCCAATATACCTGCTGGTCGACTATCTCGTTTTGCAAATATGGCTCATCTAACTGCGGGTGTTGCAGGTAGTGTTGTGTCGGAGTATGCAAAACAAGTAAGCAAAGGAAGCTCGCCTCAACTAAAAGATTTATTACTTACTCCGTCAAATGCCAAGCGAGTCGCTGACAAGTTAATGAAGATGCGAGGTGCTGCATTAAAAATGGGACAGCTACTTTCCATGGACAGTGGCGAATTTATACCCCCAGAGCTTGCTCTGATATTGGAAAAGCTAAGAGACAATGTTGACCCGATGCCATTCAGTCAATTAACTCAGTTGCTCAATAATGAATGGGGTAATGATTGGCATGAGAATTTCAAACAATTCACTTTTTCACCCATGGCTGCTGCTTCTATTGGTCAAGTTCATTCTGCATATAATCTGAATGGCGAAAAACTTGCAATAAAAATCCAATACCCGGGAATTAGCAAATCGATAGATAGTGATGTAGATAATGTTGGCACCATCCTGAAATATTCTGGCTTATTGCCTGATATTACCAAGATCCAAAATTTACTTGAAGAAACCAAGCATCAACTTCATCAAGAAACGGATTACTTATTAGAATCTAACTGGATAGAAACTTATCAACGTCATCTAGCTAATGATCAAGATTTCATTGTTCCACAAGTTTTCAAAGAGCATACTACTAGCAACATTTTATGTATGTCTCATCACGATGGGCAAAATATTGATACATTTACTCACCTAGGCCCTGCTGAAAAAAACCATATCGTTTCTTGCTTGATCAAACTTACATTTAAAGAGATATTTGAGCTTAGGCATGTTCAAACAGACCCAAATTTTGCAAATTATTTATATCAACCTGAGACACATAGAATAGTATTGCTCGACTTTGGCGCTACTCGAAAATTACCTCGACACGTTTCGGATGGATACAAACATTTACTCAGTGCTGCAACCAAAGATAACAAAAAAGAAATGGATAAAGCTATTGAGCAAATAGGCTTCTTTCAAGAGAATATCACGCGTACACAAAGGAATGCGGTCTTGGAATTATTTCAAATGGCTTGTGAACCTTTTAGGCATGTTGGCGAATATGACTTTGGAAATACTAACTTGGCAAGAGATGTCAGCGTTGCAGGAAGAGAATTAAGTTTCAAACAGAATTATTGGCATACTCCTCCAGCTGATGCATTATTCTTGCATCGCAAGATTGCTGGCTTATACCTGATTGCTGCCAAACTAAAAACCAATATAAATATTCAGGATCTAGTTCTCTCTCACCTCTAACTAGAAGTTAACTAGGGATGAATTCGACTATCAAACACTAATCCTTGCAGGCAATAAATTGGGATTAATAATCACTCGATTACTTTTAATATGAAAATTAAAAATTTTTTGTGGGATCCAAACATATTTAAGCAAATTGGTTAATTAAGAAAATCAAGTGTGAGTAATAACCGCTTATTTCCTTGAGTGACTTTGGGCGATCGATGCACTAAACCGGCATTGATATTTCCTTCCCATATCTCTCCTTTCAATAAAGCCACATCTCCAACATTTAATTGATTGACGTCAGATAAACTTGTAAAGAGACCTGATTCTTCATCACATAAACCATTATTCCCTGTGCCTAATTTAGTACGATCTACTTTTTCATGAGGCAGCCATTCTGAAGCAACCCCGTGATAGCTACAAATTAGCCTACATGGCACTCTATCCACATGAAAGCGAGGACACATGGCATCATTCATCACAGTTAATCTAAGGCCAGCTTGCTCAACACCAAAGAGAACACAAAATATTCCCACAAGTTCAGTGATATCTGTGCATAACTCGGGAACTTTACGGAGCGAGCTTTCAGCTTTGATCAAATCATCAAATATCACATCGGGATTCGCAACTAAACTTATTCGAAAATGATCATGAATATCTATAAACCGAGCGACAGAGGTTTGTAGATCTGTTGCCAAATTTCTCTGCCAAATTGCGATATTAATATCTTCTTGATAGATTTCAGAGAAAACAGAAGCATGATCACTTAATGCAGGTTTTCGAAAAAGAGAAATGTCGATACTTTCTGAAATAGAAGGCAGGATCATATTCATGCGCTGTTTCCCCATTTTGGAAATGGGTCTGTTAGCGTCGCCCAATATTCCTTGCCCTTCAAGACTTGATCTTCACTTAAAAGACATTCATCTAAAGCTTTGATCATAGCCGTTTGATCTAAGTTTTGACCAATAAACACCAGTTCTTGTCGCATATCTCCAAAGGGTTCTTCCCAGCTTTCTGCAATTGAATCTAGATATTCCTGATCTGTTGGCCAATTCTCCTTAGGGACAGCTTTCCAGAACATTCCGGCATAACCATGCTGTGCAATGCCTCCTGCTTGGCTCCAGTGACCTGCAAATTGAGGTCGGGTTGCTAGCCAAAAATAGCCTTTAGAGCGAATTAATTTTCCAAACTTTTCAATATCATGCAGAAATCCAAAGAACTTCTCAGGATTAAATGGACGGCGAGCAACATAACTAAAGCTACTTATTCCATATTCTTCAGTTTCTGGTACATGCTCTCCACGCATCTCTTTAAGCCACCCTGGAGCTTGCTGGGCTTCTGCAAAATCAAACAGGCCAGTATCCAGTACTTCATCAACTTTAATTTGACCTTTAATGATAGGAATAATACGCGCTTTCGTATTTAAAGATTTTAGTATCGCGGTAAGTCGTTCAACATCTGATGAGTTTACTAAATCAGTTTTACTAATGAGGATTACATCTGCAAATTCAACCTGCTCTACCAACAAATCTGACACATTACGCATGTCTTCTACCCCCAAAGACTCGCCCGTATCTTGCAATGTTTGGGCTTCCTGATAGTCTTTCAAAAAATTAACCGCATCGACCACTGTCACCATTGTATCTAGTGAAGCAACATCTGATAGTGAGATTCCCTCCTCATCAGCAAAGGTAAATGTCTCCGCGACAGGCAATGGCTCAGAAATACCTGTAGATTCTATGACTAAGTAATCAAAGCGTCCTTCTTGGGCAAGCTTTCCTACCTCTTCTAGCAAATCCTCTCTTAATGTACAGCAGATACATCCGTTACTCATCTCAACCAATTTTTCTTCACTATGATTGAGCTCGACCTCATTCTTTAAAATAGATGAGTCGATATTGATCTCACTCATATCATTGACAATAACAGCGACCTTCTTACCTTCTCTGTTATTTAGAATATGGCTGAGAACAGTTGTTTTTCCTGCCCCTAGAAAACCGGATAATACCGTGACAGGTAGTTTATTGTTAATGACACTCTGACTCATAAGTATCTAATAGATTGAGAGTTAATTTTATATGGGCTTAACCCAGTACATTCATATATGTAATATTATATCATCACATATAATCCATCAAAAAAACATTTACGTTCTGCGCTAAAAAAGTAATATTCGCATTTTATTTTATATTAGGGACAACTTCAGAGGATAGATATAAGTCCTGTGATAGTTATATATACTTCCAATAAAAAAGCCCACAAACTCGTGGGCTTTAAATCTTTGATGAAAGAATATCTTTGTCAAGAACTAGACTTTGGATTTTCTTCGAGAATATCCAATCATGCCTAACATGGCAGACCCAAACAACCAGACAGCTGCAGGAACAGGCACTGGATGCGCCTTGCCAAAGTATTCATTGAATGCATCAACACCTTCTTC
>JBCDBX010000063.1:0-10448 GCA_039182865.1 Pseudomonadota bacterium | reverse complement strand
CATTAGTACACGCGGAGCCGATATTCATCGAGCGAAACTTTTGACTTATCCGGTGAGTATCCAAGAACCTGATAATCCACTAGTACTCTTCAGTGATGTTGGGCGAACTTATATCAGTCAGTCAGGTTTAGTACATGATCCTATAAGCAATCAAAATACCGCTAATCTTGCACCAAATCACCATGACCTATTTGAGACAGAACAAGACGAATATGTACTCGAAGAAGGCCAAGATAAGTTAATCGTTCCATTTACCTGGAAAGGTGAAAACGGCTTGATTGTGACAAAAACATTGCGCTTTGAGCGCAACAGTTTCTTAGTCCATATCGACTATGAAATTTCTAATCAAGGCCCACAAGATTGGGTTGGGCGCCAGTATCGCCAATTGCGGCATAGTTATGTTAGCGGCGAACAAAGCTGGTTGAGACTGCCTACTTATACAGGTGCGGCGTACTACGACGACAAGAAATACGAAAAGATTTCATTTGATGACATGATTGATGAGCCGCTTAACAAAGAAATAGCAGGCGGCTGGGTGGCGATGCTGCAACATTATTTCTTTTCATCATGGTTAGCAAAAGACTTTGAGATTAATGATTACTATACCAACATCGTAGAGGATACAGTTGGTAATGATTACATCATCGGCATGCGCTCAGAAGCGATAAGAATTCCGGCAGGTTCACAAGCACAATTACAAAACCGTCTGTACCTTGGCCCTAAGTTACAAAAGACGATTGAAAAACTTAATCCGGGCTTGGAACTCACCACCGATTACGGAATGTTTACTCCGTTATGCAAACCGCTTTTTTGGCTATTAGATTTTATCCATCAATGGGTCCATAACTGGGGTGTGGCTATAATCTTGCTGACGCTTCTAATTAAGCTAGTTTTTTATCGTTTGTCTGCCTCAAGCTATAAATCCATGGCACGCATGCGCAAGGTACAACCCAAAATGGTCGCGTTAAGAGAACGCTATAGCGAAGATAAGCAGAAACTGAACCAAGCCATGTGGGATTTATACAAGAAGGAAAAAATTAATCCTATCGGCGGTTGTTTGCCAATCCTAATTCAGATGCCCGTGTTCTTGTCTTTGTATTGGGTATTAATTGAAAGTGTTGAAATGCGCCAAGCACCTTTTATGTTATGGATTCAAGACTTATCTACTAAGGATCCATACTTTATTTTGCCATTGTTAATGGGTATTTCAATGTTTGTGCAATTCAAACTAAACCCTCGTCCACCAGATCCGATGCAGGAAAAAGTCTTCATGGTGTTACCCATTTTTATGACAGCTTTCATGGCATTCTTCCCAGCAGGATTAGTGTTGTACTGGTTTGTGAACAACTTGCTCTCAATTGCTCAGCAGTGGTACATCACCAAACGCTACGCTGACGATTAAATATTAATTTAAGGTGGAAAGCACCGACACAATCTGCGCATTAGCAACACCTACAGGAAACGCGGGCGTTGCCGTGATCAGAATATCAGGGCCGCTCGCATTGCCCATCGGCGAGCAAATTACCGATAAACGATTAAAGCCTAGATATGCTCACTTTGTGTCTTTCTATGATCATCACAAAGCCACACTTGATGAAGGCATCGCCATCTATTTTCCCAAACCTAATTCTTTTACTGGCGAAGATGTTGTAGAGCTTCATCCTCATGCCAATCCATATATTTATCAACACCTTTTAACGACCTTAAACAAACTTGGGGCTCGTCTAGCAATCGCGGGTGAATTTAGTGAGCGTGCGTTTCTAAATGGGAAAATGGATCTTACCCAGCTGGAAGCGATTGCGGATTTGATCACCAGTGGCTCAGAGCAAGCCGCACGTTCTGCTGTGTTGTCCATGCAAGGAAAGTTTTCGAAACAAGTCCAAGAAATATTGCAGCAACTGATTTTAATTAGAACACACATCGAAGCATCCCTAGATTTTTCCGAAGAAGATATCGAAGTCGAAACACGAAGTAAGATGGGAGAGGAATTAACCATATTAAATCAAACCCTAGAAAAGCTTTTTATAGCAGCACAACAAGGTGTGCAGCTTCAAAAAGGTGCGACAATTGTATTAACAGGACGTCCCAATGTGGGTAAATCTTCATTGTTCAATGCATTATGTGCCGAAGACCGCGCCATTGTGACCAACATACCTGGAACCACGCGTGATGTAGTTCGAGCCGATATTCAAATTGGTGGATTACCTATTCAACTTTTAGATACCGCCGGCATAAGAGAACAAGCAGAGTTAGTCGAACAAGAGGGAATAAGCCGTGCTCACTCTGCGATTGAGACCGCAGACTTAATCATTCATGTCGTTGACAAGCCCCAATCAATTTTAACTAGCAAATCAAACGAAATAATCGTACTCAACAAAATTGATCTTATGGATGCAACTGAAACTATTAGAGATGCCATACAAGTTTCCGCTAAAACAGGCGAGGGTTTAAAACAACTTCAAGATCAAATTACCATAGCATTAGGAATCACTATTCAGAATCAAGAACCTCCTTTTTCTGCGCGTATACGACACCTTGAGGCGTTAAAGCGAAGTAAACATGCTGTGCAAACTGCAACGCAACATATACAACACAGCTCACCAATAGAGCTAGTCGCGGAAGAATTACGGTTAGCTCAACAATCTCTAGCCGAAATAACCGGCGATTTCACACCGGACGATTTATTGGATTATGTGTTCCGAGAATTTTGTATCGGCAAGTGAACCGCGATGTGATATATCTGTCTTTTTTATAAGCAAATCCCACTAGAACAAATACATGCAACAAGAATTTGAAGTCATCATTGTAGGTGGAGGGCATGCCGGCACCGAAGCAGCATTGGCGTCTGCGCGTATGGGCGTTAAGACCTTGTTGCTGACACAAAATATTGAAACGATTGGACAGATGAGCTGTAACCCCGCGATTGGTGGTATCGGTAAAAGTCATCTAGTTAAAGAAATTGATGCCATGGGTGGGGCAATGGCCCATGCGGCAGATCTTGCTGGGATTCAATTCAGAGTGCTTAATCGTCGCAAAGGTCCTGCAGTTAGAGCAACACGCGCACAAACCGATCGTGCTTTGTACCGTCAGACCATTCGTACACTGGTTGAGAATCAAGAAAACCTATCGATCTTCCAACAGGAAGTAGACGACATAATCGTAGAAAATGAAACCGTTAAGGGCGTGGTGACGCGCATGGGGTTGCGTTTTACTGCTCATGCAGTGGTGCTAACAGTCGGTACTTTTTTAGGCGGATGTATTCATGTTGGCGAACAAAATTTTAAAGGCGGGCGTGCCGGGGATGCTGCTTCAATCAAGCTTGCTGATCGATTGCGTGAACAACCCCTTGGCGTTGATCGACTAAAAACTGGAACACCACCACGCATCGATGGACGTTCAATAGATTATTCAAAGACGGAAGAACAGCCTGGTGACAACCCAACGCCGGTGCTTTCATTTATGGGCAATGTAAAACAACATCCACAACAAGTCAGTTGCCATATCACTTACACCAATCAAACTTCACATGAGATTATTCGTGCATCCATGCATAAGTCGCCGATTTACAGCGGTGCGATACAAGGTGTGGGTCCACGTTATTGTCCGTCAATAGAAGACAAAGTCACCCGTTTTGCAGACCGCGATCGACACCAAGTGTTTATCGAGCCCGAAGGTTTAAACACACACGAGGTCTATCCAAATGGTATTTCCACAAGCTTGCCATACGATGTTCAGCTTGACATGGTGCACAGCATAGCGGGGTTAGAAAACTGTCACATCACACGTCCTGGCTATGCGATTGAATACGATTACTTTAACCCGATGGGTTTAAAAGCCAACCTCGAAACAAAATCATTAACAGGCCTTTTCTTTGCGGGACAAATAAATGGCACAACCGGTTATGAAGAGGCTGGTGCTCAAGGTTTGATGGCTGGAATCAACGCCGCACGAACCGTTCAGCAAAAAGAACCGGTGATCTTAAGAAGAGACCAGGCTTATATCGGTGTGATGATAGATGATTTGATTACACGTGGTACACAAGAACCCTATCGTATGTTTACAAGTCGAGCGGAATATCGATTAGTGCTGAGAGAAGATAATGCTGATTTGCGCTTAACACTTTTAGCGCAAGAGTTAGGATTAATTGACACATTACGTTGGGAGCGTTTCTGTTGGAAAAAAGAAACCATCGAAAAAGAACAATCACGTTTAGACAACACTTTTGTTCAACCAAGTCATGTGAGTAAAGCCCAGGGCGAAAATCTATTCGGAAGTTCACTTGAGCGTGAATACAGTATGAGCAATTTATTGCGACGTCCCGAAGTATCATACAAGACATTTGCAGAACTAGAGCAATTTGGGCCGTATATGGAAGATCGCGAAGTGATCGAGCAGCTCGATATACAGGCAAAATATGCTGGCTACATGCAACGTCAAAATGCTGAAATACAAAAATCTAAACGACTTGAAGATACCGTTATTCCAAATGAGTTTAATTATGCAAACGTCAAAGGACTCTCCAACGAAGTGCTGCAAAAACTCTCTACAGTAAAACCAAGCACTGTTAGCCAAGCTTCTAGAATTTCTGGTATGACACCGGCAGCGGTTTCTTTATTGCTTGTGCATCTTAAAGGCCAATCTCGTAAACAAGCCTGAAACATAAGATGAATGCCTCTAGTTTATTGCTTGCTGGGGTGGACGCACTTGGTGTTTGTTTAGACTCAAGACAAATTAAGCAACTAGTTTCTTTTGTGCAACTCATCCAAAAATGGAACAAAGCATACAACCTTGTGGGTGTCTCTGACACCCACACCCTGGTAAAAAAACATTTACTCGATAGCCTTGCTATAGTGTCATATATTGATCAAAGCTCAGTTTTGGATGTTGGCAGTGGTGCGGGACTGCCAGGAATTCCTTTAGCTATTGCACGTCCTGACTTATCATTCACCTTGCTAGATTCAATTGGCAAGAAAGCTCGTTTTATGCGTCAAGTAGTAATCGAGCTAAAGTTAAGTAACGTGATGGTGGAACAACAGCGAATTGAAAAATATTCGTCTGTGCCAAAACCAAAAATAGTGCTTTCCAGAGCATTTGCACCACTCGAAGATGCACTAAAATTGTTATCTGTACATTGTGCGTCAAAAGGACAGGTTAAAATCATGTTGGGGACAAAGCCTCCGCAAATACCTGAAGTAAGCGATCTGACAAATATTCAAAGCCATGAAATTGTCGTTCCAGATTTAAATTCACGAAGACATTTACTCGTAGCAACAAAGTTATGACAAAAATTATCGCAGTCACCAATCAAAAGGGCGGAGTAGGTAAGACCACTACCGCAGTGAATTTGGCGGCATCGATGGCGGCGGCAAAAAAACGAGTGCTTCTGGTCGATCTAGACCCTCAAGGGAATGCCACGATGGGATCTGGCATAGATAAACGCACGCTTGATAAGTCATCGGCGCATGTGCTTTTAGAACAAAAAAAAATCAAAAAATGTATCTTGACTAGCGAAGCTGCTGGCTATGATGTATTGCCATCAAATGATCAATTGACGGCAGCTGAGGTTGGTTTAATTGAAATGCGAGGCAGAGAATTTAAGCTCGCGCGTGCTTTGGATGACATTAAAGACAAGTATGATTATATATTTATCGACAGCCCGCCATCTCTGAACATGTTAACTGTTAATGCATTGGTTGCGGCACATAGTGTCATCATCCCCACTCAATGTGAGTACTACGCTTTAGAAGGATTAACAGCATTATTAGGGACAATAGAGCGAATTCGTCAGAGTGCCAACCCGGAATTAAAAGTCGAGGGTGTGCTCAGGACTATGTTTGATCCTCGAAATAACTTGGCAAACGACGTATCCTCGCAATTAACTTCCCATTTTGGTGACGATGTGTATCGAACAATTATCCCCCGCAATGTAACCTTAGCGGAAGCACCAAGCCATGGTTTACCTGTGATTCGCTATGATAAAGATTCACGCGGAGCGCGTGCTTATATTGCTTTAGCGGGTGAAATGCTTCGTCGCGAAGAAACATTCTCAGCATCAAATGCTTAATTTCAATGGCTAAAAAACGAAAAGGACTGGGAGGGTTAGGGGTAGATATATTGCTATCAACGCCCAAGAAAGATGCGCCCGTAAAAAAAGAAAAAGCTGAGATTTCATCAAGCGGACTTGAATACATTGCTGTAGACCTCGTCGACCGTAGTCCCTATCAGCCACGTCAGACTATTGCTCAAGAAGGACTAACAGAACTTGCAGAATCAATTCGTACACAAGGCCTTATCCAACCCATTATTGTGCGCAAACAAGGCAAGCGCTATGAATTAATCGCGGGTGAGAGACGTTGGCGAGCTGCACAGCTAGCGGAATTGCATGAAGTTCCCGCCGTTATTAAACAAGCAGATGAAAAAGCAGCGGCTGCGATGGCGCTAGTAGAAAATTTACAGCGTGAAGACTTAAATCCAATTGAAGAAGCACAGGCTGTTGCCAACTTAATTGAGCATTTCGATTGGACTCACCAAGAAGTTGCTAATGCGGTTGGTAAGGCACGAGCAACCGTGAGTAATCTATTGCGCTTACTAGAACTGAGCAGGGACGTTCAGAAATTAATTCGATCCGATAAAATCAGTATGGGCCATGCGCGCGCATTGCACTCATTGAGTGACAGCCAACAAAAAAAGTTAGCTGATCAAATCACGATGAAAGATTTATCGGTTAGACAAACCGAACTAATGGTAAAAAAAGAATTAGCTTCTAAAATTAAATCATCACAATCGCAAGAATCGAACAAAGACCCAAACATTCAAGGCCTGGAAAATAATTTGGCAGACAAGCTAGGTGCTGCCGTGAATATTAAACATAGTCAAAAGCAAAAAGGTCGAATCGAAATCACCTATAGCAACCTTGATGAATTGGATGGAATTCTGCGTAAAATAGGTCTGACTTTGGACTAAATTTCGCCCCTGTTTTGTGCGTAAAAATAATTAATATGTATATGTTGAGATTTTATTCGTGAGCGCTTATACTCCGCGCCGCGTATAAAATCACTTTTAATTTTTGAATCTATATCCTTGATCTATAAGCGATAAAAAGATTCAACTTTGGTCAACAGGTGTTTGATTAAGCAGTGGTTTCTTGGTGCGAAAACGGTCAGCTATAAGCACAATTCTAATCGCTCAGTTCATCGTAACTGTTGTGCTTTCAGCGGGATTGCTAATTCAAGGCCGCGATCTTGCAGCATCTGCATTTATCGGAGGTATGATCTGCGTCATTCCAAATGTATATTTGGCGCGTAGACTCACCGCACGAAGGACAGCTGATCCAAATGAATTGACCCGAATTATTTACACCGCGGAGTTTGGTAAAATCATTATCACCGCTGCACTCTTTGCTGGTGTATTTGCTACGCAAGAATGGATTCAACCAATTGCGCTTTTGGTTGGATTTGGTTTGGTGCAATTAACTCACTGGTTAACACCGGTGGTAGTTGCAAATTTAAAATAGTCGATATTTGACAATAGAATAAAAATACGGAAATCGAAAGAATGGCAAGTGGAGAAGAGCTAACTGCTTCCAGTTACATCAAGCACCATTTAACTAATCTGACGTTTGGACAACATCCAAATGGTGAGTGGGGTTTTGCAGGAAACGCCAATGAAGCTGCCGAAATGGGATTTTGGGCCATTCACGTTGATACGATGTTCTGGTCGGTTCTGATAGGGGTCGTTTTCTTATTCTTTTTTAGAAAAGCTGCAAAGTCTGCCACGACAGACACGCCAAGTGGGTTACAAAATTTCGTCGAGTGGGTTTGCGAATTTATTGACGATAATGTCAAAAGTACATTTCACGGTAAAACCCCCATAGTCGCACCTCTTGCGCTGACCATATTTGTATGGGTGTTGGGCATGAATTTAATGGATTTAGTCCCGGTGGACTGGGTTCCACATCTAGCTTATCTACTGGGTGTGCCTTATATGAAGATTGTTCCAACCACAGATCCAAATGCTACCATGGGCATGTCGTTAACCGTCTTTGCCATGGTGCTTTACTACAGTATCAAGGTTAAAGGTGTGGGTGGTTTTGTAGGCGAGTTGACCTTACAGCCATTCAGTGCAAAGTTCCCCTTCAATATCATCTTAATCCCAATAAACTTATTCCTTGAAGGTATCGCATTATTAGCAAAGCCTGTCTCTCTTGGGTTGCGATTGTTTGGAAATCTATATGCCGGCGAGATGATCTTTATTCTTATCGCTTTGATGTATGGCGGAATAATCATGGGAGCCTTTGGCGGCGTGCTGCAACTAGCGTGGGCAATTTTCCACATACTTGTCGTAGTACTACAAGCTTTCATTTTCATGGTGTTAACGATTGTTTACTTGAACATGGCGCACGAACATCATTAATTAGAATCTTAAATATAAATCAACATTATAGAGCGGAGACGTTATGGAAATAGCACAAGCAATAATCTTTTTAGCCGGTGGAGTTTTGATGGGCCTAGGCGCATTAGGAGCTGCAATCGGTATTGGTAACTTAGGTGGAAAATACATGGAAGGAATTGCACGCCAACCTGAATTGATTCCAATGTTACGAACACAAATGTTTATCGTATTGGGCCTGGTTGATGCGGTACCAATGATTGCAGTAGGTATTGCGTTCTACATGATATTCGCACTGTAGATTTCAGGAAGTACCTAAACCAATAATGAGGACTTTAAGTGAATATTAATCTTACTATCTTAGGACAGTCGCTTGCGTTCTTAGTATTTGCATGGTTTTGCATGAAATTTGTTTGGCCGCCGATCATGGCAGCTCTAACAACACGTAAAGAGAAAATTGCACAAGGTCTTGAAGCCGCCGAACGTGGTTTGCAATCTCAAGAACAAGCTCAAGTGGAAGTCCAAGCAAAGCTTGATGAAGCTAAGCAGCATGCAAACGAAATTATCAATCAAGCACAAAAACGTGCGAATGAGATTGTTGAAGAAGCTAAAACGAATGCTACTCACGAAGGTGACCGCATTAAGGCATCTGCTCAATCTGAAATTGATAAAGAAATTAACCGCGCAAAAGAGCAGTTACGTGGCCAAGTATCCGCGTTAGCCATCGCGGGTGCTGAGAAAGTGTTAAACAAAGAAATTAATGCTGATGCACATCGCGCAGTACTTGATGATCTTGCGGCACAAATTTAATCAACATAAGAATAGGAAAACAGTTAAGTGTCAGAACTAACAACTGCAGCCAGACCCTACGCCCGTGCGGCATATGATCTTGCATCAGAACATGGTGAAGTTGATCAATGGTCTGACATGTTGGGTTTTTCTGCAGCAGTTGCTCATGACTCCGCGATGCGAGCAGCTCTCGATAACCCAAGTTTAAACAAACAGCAGTCTGCAGACCTATTCAATGAAGTGTGTGGCGACAAGCTTAATCAGCAAGGCCAAAACTTCATTAAGTTACTTGCTGAAAATGATCGTTTAGCGCTTTTACCTGAAATTGCAGCTTTATATCAGCATTACCGAGCTCAGTCTGAAGGAACGGTAGATGCTGAGTTGATTAGTGCGCTAGATGTAAGCGAAGACCAAGTTAATAAAATTGCCGAGTCCCTAACAAAGCGTTTAGGTAAAAAAGTTTCACTAACAACACATATCGATAGCAGCTTAATTGGTGGTGCGATTATTAAAGCAGGCGATATGGTGATTGATGGCTCAGTGCGTGGTCGTCTAGATAAGTTATCAACGACCTTAGCTAGTTAAACAAAGAATTTAAATTATAGAGTTCAAGAGGAATTCATATGCAACTCAACCCGACTGAAATAACAGACTTAATCAAACAGCGTATTGAAAAGTTTGAAGCCGCTTCCGAAGCGCGCACAGAAGGAACTGTCGTTGGTGTTACCGACGGTATTGTTCGTATCCATGGCTTGGCCGATGTGGTTTCTGGTGAAATGATCGAATTCCCGGGTAATACCTTTGGAATGGCATTGAACCTAGAGCGTGATTCAGTAGGTGCGGTGGTACTCGGTGACTACAAACATATTTCTGAAGGCGACAAAGTTAAATGCACTGGTAACATCTTAGAGGTCCCTACTGGTCCTAAACTACTTGGTCGAGTCGTGAATTCTTTGGGCCAATCTATCGATGGAAAGGGCCCAATTGAAGCAGAACTTAATTCACCTATCGAAAAAATTGCGCCCGGCGTTATCGAGCGTCAATCAGTTAGTCAGCCGGTTCAAACTGGTCTGAAGTCCATCGATGCCATGGTGCCAATTGGTCGAGGTCAGCGCGAGTTAATTATTGGTGACCGTCAGACAGGTAAAACAGCGGTTGCACTTGATGCCATAATTAACCAAAAAGGTACCGGCGTTAAATGTATTTATGTTGCGATTGGCCAGAAAAATTCATCAATTGCTAACGTCGTTCGTAAGCTGGAAGAACATGAT
>JBCDBX010000062.1:0-10978 GCA_039182865.1 Pseudomonadota bacterium | reverse complement strand
TTATTTCCGGAATGGCGATTACTCCTGGTAGGGCGCTGCGAGTAAATTTTACCAACCCATATGGCGAGTCAGGTGTCAGCATTGCGGCAAATATCGAAAAAACAAAAGATATTAAATCTCTTAAAGAACTCAATTCTTCGAATGTTGTGATAGGTGTGGTATCAAATACGGTATCTGTCGCAGTTGCGTCACAAGTATTTGCCAAGGCTAATATCAAATCATATGTTAAGAGTGATGAAGCAGTTGAAGCGCTTCTTTCTGGAGATGTACATGCGTTAGTTGAATCCTCACCCATGCCAAAATTTCTCTCTTTAGAATACCCTGATATCGTAGATGCTCCTCTTAAAAACCATTTATTGAGTTATAAGACCGGTATGGCAGTAACTAAAAATAATCAGGAATTTTTAAACTATTTAAATTCATGGATTATTTCTCGAGATGCCGAAGGCTGGTTGCCAGCCAAACACAAATACTGGTTTGATTCACTTGAATGGAAAAATGAATAGCATTTCTCAACAGCCTCTCAATCTAAGTGTCTACAGTGACTATGGGTTGCTGATTGCTATTTTGCTGGTCGCCACCTCCTATGTGTTTGCAGAGAATTTACCATTGGATTTGAACCTAGATTTAAATCAAGCCGAAATAGATACGATTATCAGTCGAGATGATTGGCGCGAACCAAGTGAGGAAGAAGAAAACAATTGGCGTCAACCAACTGCTGAGCCAGAGGAAGAATACCGGTTTGGCTCAAAGTCAATTTATGAAGAGGATTCTCGCCTTGAACCTGTTATTCCTGAGCGAACAGAGACAGGTGCAATTCTTGATAGAAGAAAAGCCGAACCAAATTTTAAAATAAGATTTTAGTATCTTTTTATTTGCTAAGATTTGGATAAGCGCACTAAATTATTAATCGATATGAATAAATCTGGCAGCGAACTATATTCTAAAGTATGGTTCTTAAAACAGGAATTTGGTCTAATTGTTGGCCTGCTCACGTTAGTTGTTTTTACACTTTTGGGTACTGATTGGCTGAGTACGTTGTCAGGTTGGGGAATGCCATTAGTATTTTTCTTTTGGTTGTTTATCAGCATGCTTTGGCTTTCATTTCGCGTTGTTTATCATGCTGACTGTCTTGCCATTAAGCTCGGTGAACCTTACGGAACACTTATTCTTACTTTATCTGTTATCAGCATTGAAGTTGTTATGATTTCGGCAGTGATGTTAACAGGTAAAGAAAATCCGGAAATCGGTCGAGATATGATGTTTGCGGTGCTAATGATTGTTCTGAATTTGCTTGTGGGTATATCTTTACTACTAGGTGGCTTGCGACATTTAGAGCAAACGCATAACTTACAAGGTGCGAATACGTTTCTTGTTGTCTTAATACCTCTCGCGATTCTTTGTTTGATCCTGCCAAACTTTACCCAATCGACTGAAGCTGGCACTTATTCAACTTTTCAAATGCTGTTTGCGATCTTGGCTTCTATTGGGTTGTACGGGGCATTTCTGGCGGGCCAAACCATTAGATATCGCACCCACTTTGTGGGTCCTGACTCAGATTATGATGACCAACATGAGTCTGAAAATTACAACATACGTTCAGTGGCATTTCATGCGATTTTGTTGATTGCCAATATGTTGCCCATTATTCTTTTATCAAAGACGATGGCCAAAATAATTGACTATAAGATTACCGCGCTGAGTGCGCCGGTGGCACTAGGTGGTGTGATTATCGCAGTTCTCGTTTTATCGCCCGAAGGTCTTGCAGCGATTCATGCGGCGCTTCGAGATCGTTTGCAAAGATCTATTAACATTTGTCTTGGGTCGGCACTTGCGACGATTGGGCTGACAGTGCCTGCTATTCTAATTATCGGTTTAGTCACCGGCAATAAAGTGATTTTGGGGCTTACTCCTGTCGAGTCAGTATTATTTATTACAACTGCATTGGTATCGATTGTGACATTTTCAAGTAAAAAGACTAATGTTATGCACGGGGTTGTTCATATCATTTTATTTTTAGCATATCTCGTGATGATATTTGACTAATTCTTAGTCCATGCTGGAAGGTAATTCTTCATCCTCTTTATGGTAATAACCATGTTGAGAAAATAAATCTTCAACTTTATTGATGTGTGCCACGAGTTGGTGTGCATCATCCTTAGATAATTTTTCATCTCGATGAAGTTCTGCTGTGTAGATAAAATTTATAATCAACTTGGAAACTTCATCTTGCTCATGAGTGGTCAACAAGTATAAAGAAGAAGAGTAGTCTTGCAGTCTATTCGCAATTTCTAAAATATATTTTTCGGGGAGAATGACAGTGTTTTCTCTTTCTCTCACGCCTTCTAAGTACTCAAAGGTGGGTCGGACTTTTGAAAAGTTGACCATTAACATAACGCGAAGCGCACGTGCTTTAGCTTTATTGGCAAAGCCTTCTCTAAATATGGGTAGTAATGCGATGGTGGCAACAAGAAAAGTCGCAATTGCTGATAAGGCTGTCCAAAAGATAGCAGAGCTTAGAAAAGTTAGCATGTATTTATACTTCTTACTGATAGGTTGTTATATTAAAAAATACAATACTTTGCATAATCACCCGCTTCATTGGCTGTCCAGTCACCTTTTGGTTTTTCTTCTAGATTCTCACACCATTTCTCGCTGCCTACTTCAGCAGAGCAAGAGGCAAGTAGGATGATTAAAAGAAGAAGCAATATTCTATACATTATCCATCCGATAGTTGATGAATGACTACCGAATATTATGCCACAGTGTGTCAGTCTGGAGTCGAATTAATATATCTAGTGGGTAGAGATAAAAGTGTCTCTTAAATTTATGAATTGAATTAAGTGATGATGCCATCGACCAACCCATCAATTAAAGATTCGATTTAGAATTTCCTCAGTTGTATGCCATGCTATTAACAGAGAAAAATGATTATTGGATGCGGTAACTTCCCTTATTAATTAATAACAGCAGTGTGGAGTTTGTATTGCCGGCATGATGCATCTTATTGGAGACGATGGATTGTTAAATCAATTGCAAGCCGAGATTTTATGTTAGAACAGCTGCAGAGGATGAAATCTAAAGTTTCAAATTTAATTAGAGAGCCCGCGTTGGCGGGCTTTCTATATTAACCATTAGCCTTCCTTACTAGCGAGATATTTATAGATAACGGCACCAATAAGACCGCCGACAATAGGTGCTAGCCAGAATAACCAAAGTTGAGACACTGCCCAATCTCCTACATATACCGCGACACCAGTACTTCGCGCCGGATTGACTGAAGTATTAGTCACAGGAATGCTAATCAAGTGAATTAGAGTCAAACACAACCCGATGGCGATCGGCGCAAAACCTTTAGGTGCTCTGTCATCAGTGGAACCAAGTATGACAATCACAAATATCATGGTCATAACAATTTCACAAACTAGCGCAGAGACTAAGCCATATCCACCCGGTGAGTGTTCACCATAACCGTTTGAGGCAAACCCGGCTGAAACATCAAATCCAGTATGTCCGCTTGCAATGATGTAAAGGATCCCACCGGCGGCGATTCCTCCAAGCACTTGCGCTACGATATAAGGAGCAAGCTGATTAGCTGGAAAGCGACCACCAGCCCATAAGCCAACTGAGACGGCAGGATTAAGGTGACAACCTGAAATGTGGCCAATAGCATAAGCCATTGTTAACACGGTAAGACCAAAAGCGAGTGAAACGCCTAGAAAGCCAATGCCAAGACCAGGAAAAGCTGCTGCTAATACTGCGCTACCACATCCTCCTAACACTAACCAGAAAGTGCCGACAAATTCGGCCGCATACTTTTGCATAAACATCTCCTTTTATTATTTTTATTATCTAAAAGAAGCTCTACGAGATCCTTTCAATTAGAGCGGTGAATGGAGTGTAAATTAATTAACGCTATAGTATTAATACTATATTAGCATTTGCTTGCTTATATAAATACTAATTAGTATGCATTATTATCTAAAATGCCTAAAATTTATCGAGTAATGAAGTGTTTGAATAGGGGTTGTTGATGTGCAATATCAATAAAATATTGAGTCTTTCCTTGTTATTGTTAACTCTGATCATCATGGGTTGTGCAAATTCACCCAAACGTGAACCTGTTCCAGCTGAATTAACAAATGATGTTAACGTAGCAGGAATACCTGAAGCGCGATTTTGGGGAAATGAATATCCCAAATTTGCTAAAGATAGAATTCAAAATGCAAGCGATCAGGAACTCAAAGAATTTTTACCTGAAATTTACGGTAAACCACATAATTATTTAGCCATTTCAGGTGGTGGTGCGCATGGAGCATACGGAGCAGGCATCTTATACGGATGGACTCAGTCAGGAACGCGACCTGAGTTTACAATGGTGACGGGAATCAGTACGGGCGCTTTAGCGGCGCCTTTTGCATTTCTAGGGTCGAAATATGATGAATTACTCAAAGAGGTTTATACCACGACAAAAACTGATGACGTCTTAAGAAAAAGATGGATATTAAGTGCTGTGTTTAGTGATGCTATTGCTGACACAGATCCTATGGCCAAGACTATTGCTAAATACATCACGCCACAAGTTATTGAAGAAATTGCCCAAGCACACCTAGGTGGGAGAAGATTATATATCGGAACAGTTAATTTAGATGCAAGTCGTTCTGTTATTTGGAGTATTGGTGCAATCGCTATTAGTGATCATCCAGAGAAAGTAAGTTTGATTCACGACATAATGCGTGCATCTGCTTCTATTCCAGTTGCATTTCCACCTGTAAATATTGAAGTAGAAGCTGGTGGTAAAAAATATATTGAGGCCCATGTGGATGGAGGAACAGGCTCTCAAGTATTCGTATATCCCGCCATGATAGATTGGGAACAAATTACAGATCGACTGAAAGTGCCAGGTGACCCCAATGTCTATGTTATTCGAAATTCTTATATCGATGCTGAATATGAAGCAATAGAATATGGTTTGATATCAATAGCAGGGCGCACCATTAATTCATTAATTCGCACACAAGGTAACGGCGACCTATATGAGATTTATGCCTTGTGCAAGCGTGATAGCAACCAATTTCATCTTGCATATATTCCAAGAAGTTTTAATGAGGAGCCTGCAGAAGAATTTGATCCTATTTATATGACTAAGTTATTTGATGTAGGTTATGAAGAAGCGCTTCATGGATATGAATGGCACAAAGGTCCACCAGGGTTTGAAGGCGAATAATTAGCTTAAAGTTTTGAAGACATAGAATCCACTGCATCATCAATACTATGATGGCTAACGCGGATAAAGCCCTCTAGTGAGCGATCAAAATCTTGTGCAGTAAGAATGATTAGAGATAAGCAAAAAGCAAGTGCATAAACTTGAAGACGGCTTAATTGCCCAGATAGACCTGACATATAGCCAGCGAAACCTAGCGATAATGTCGCTATAAATATCTGTAAAACGATAACTGATAAAGGCAAAATGTCGCCCACAACCGCTGAGCGCTTTGAGTGAGCATTTAAAACCTCATTCATAGATTTAAGTAAAGCCGATTCAAATGCAGTAAATTTATCGCTATTGTTAATTACTTCAGAGGTTTGATAGACCACTTGATCTTGGAGTTCTGCTGACCTTGCGATCAATTCTTTTAATTCATTAATGGAAGGATTACTAAGATGACTAGTCGTTCGAGTTTGTGCATATTGATAGATTTTGTTTCTCAAATTTGAACGCTCAGGTTCTTGTGCAAAGTTAGCATAGTAAAATAGTGTGCCTATTGCATTTGCTTCTTCAATAACTGCTGCTTTGCGTGCTTCATAACGACTTACTCCGGCAGCAAAAGTAAAGGCGAGTATCAAGCCCAGAATCAGAAGTAATGAGGAGAGTACTATTTTACTGCTCTCAGATTCTTTGTGATTACCAACTTGATGATTTTTTAAGCCGATACGAAAACCAATCTCTAGCGCTAATACTAATAAGACGACAACAAACAGGGCAATCATCCACAAATGAATGTAATAGGTAATAGGGATATCCATCTGATTATTTTTAGAATTTTTATTAATCGATGGTTCATTATGCCAATAAACACTACTTCTTGCTAGATAACTGGCTAATGAAAATTATGAATTAAATCATAAAGATGATAATCGAAATACACAAAGAATTAGCATTGTTTAAATTGTAATAAATATAAGATAAACCTGTTCTAATTACATAATAGTCATGAAAGCGTTAAGCATTATTAATTGTGAGTATTGATAAGCTATAAATAGTTTCGTTGGGTTTTAAAAAAAGAGAGTACGAATCATGAGTTCTATGAGTATGAGTGAATTACAGAAGTTCGCGCAGTTAGTTATTCAATGGAGTGCATTGACACTTGTATTTGTGGTTGGTGTTTTCATTCTTGTAATTTTTATTGTCTATATTATTGATAAAACTCAAACTCAGCAGACATTACGTAGAAACTATCCTGTCGTTGGTCATCTTAGGTATTTCTTCGAACATCTTGGCGAATTTTTCCGCCAATATTTTTTTGCAATGGATCGTGAAGAGTTACCATTTAATCGCGCAGAAAGATCTTGGGTTTATCGTGCAGCCAAAGATGCCGATAACACCATAGCCTTTGGATCTACACGACCTCTTGATAAAGAGGGTGATGTTATCTTCTTAAATAGTTCATTCCCAATATTGGATCAAAACGCAGTTCCACCCGAGACTGTCATAATTGGAACAGATTGTTGTCATCCTTATACGAGCAATTCGATTATTAATATTTCTGGGATGAGCTTTGGTGCGATATCAAGACCTGCGGTGCGTGCTTTATCTAAAGGTGCAAAGAAAGCTGGTATCTGGATGAATACTGGCGAGGGTGGTTTGTCGCCTTATCATTTGGAAGGTGGCTGCGATATTGTTTTTCAAATTGGTACTGCAAAGTATGGTGTGAGGACTCCTGAAGGTGATTTAAGCGATGATAAGTTACGTGATGTTGCAAATCACGAACAGGTTAAAATGTTCGAAATCAAAATGAGCCAAGGTGCAAAGCCTGGTAAAGGTGGGATTTTACCTGGTGGTAAAGTAACAGAAGAAATTGCAAAAATACGCGGTATACCTATTGGCGCCGACTCAATTAGTCCAAATGGTCATGAAGATATTATGTCAGTAAACGATTTGTTAGACATGATTCATCGCGTACGCGAAGTGACGGGCAAGCCTGTTGGCTTCAAGATGGTCGTCGGCCAAGTTCAATTTTTTCATGATTTGTTTTTTGAGATTCATAAACGTGGATTAGCGAGTGCTCCAGATTTTATTACCATAGATAGTGCTGATGGTGGTACGGGTGCTGCACCACAACCATTAATGGATTATATGGGCATGGCACTAAGAGAAAGTTTGCCTTTAATTATCGATTTGTTACACGAATATAGTTTAAGAGATCGAATAAAAGTAATTGCATCTGGAAAATTAATCACTCCAGAGCGCGTGGCATGGGCGTTATGTATAGGAGCTGACTTTGTCACCTCCGCAAGAGGGTTTATGTTTGCTCTTGGGTGTATACAAGCATTGCAATGTAATAAAAACACTTGTCCAACAGGTATCACTACTCATAATAAGAAATTGCAGCAAGGCTTGGTTCCTAAAAATAAAGCTGAGCGAGTTGCAAACTATGCTAACAAAATAGAATATGGTGTTGGTTTAATCGCTCATTCATGTGGCGTGACACAGCCACGCGCATTAAATAGATCTCATGTGAGAATAGTTGGCACTGGAGGGAAAACTCAGCTTATGTCGGACGTCTATCCAACGCCTACACCACTTGAGGAGTTTAAAGTTGCTTAGTATTCTTCTAACAATACTAATCAAATTCAATCATATCTTGACTTTAATCACCCGCTTATTGGTTCTCTGACATTTTAAAGCTATCAGTCGCGAAATAAAGAGAATATGTGAGTAGATATGTTCATCCATTTAAGTATTCGTTTTATAGGCTGATATAATTCTGACCATGCTTGTAGATGGAAAATTACTCGCTATTTATGGCAAGATTATTGGATAGTTTGTTTTATTAATTTATCAACTGACATATGAAGATTTTTAACATCACTTTATTAATATTTTTATTGGGTTGCACTGCTCAGACTCTTAAAGAACAGGCTCAATCTGAGGAATCGGTGAAACATCCATTGGATGGAATCTGGAATGGCAGTTTTGATATTAATAAAAGAGGCCCATACGATTTTCATGCAATACATGTGAATGGCAAATCAACTGCAGTTAGTTATAAGGCAAAAGCTATGTGCAGCGGCAATATCGAAGGAAACGATGAAGATTATTTTGCGGACTACAATTTATATTCTCTAGATGGCGCCCCATTTGATGAGGCTAGAATTACTGGAACATTACAAGATGGCGTGATCGAGTCTTATTTTAGGACATTAAGTGGTGGCGACATCGGCAAGCTAACTATGGCATATAACCCAATATATGAAAATGATTCATCGATAGAGTTGTTGGAAGGTAAGTGGAGTTTTACTGATCGTGATGGATTAATTATTGATGCAGAAATTGCTGAGGGTGAATTATCTGGTATGGATTCTGATAATTGCAGTTACAAAGGTAGGTTATTTGTTATAAATCCAAGTTTTAATGCATATGATGTCGAGCTAGAAATATCAAATTGTCACTCTGTTGATGGTAACTACAAAGGGCTAGCTTATATCGATAATGATCAAGACCAAGTTGCCATTATACGAATGGACTTTGTGAATGCGTTATATGGATTTCATTTTGATTTGGGAAAAGTAGATGGGCCTTTAGAGCAACAAGAAATCTGAATATTTTCTAAAACGTTTTGACTGAATCACCTCGCCCTATTGCAAAATATTCTATACCTTCATTCTTGAGATAAGTTGGTTCGTACAGGTTGCGTCCGTCAAATATAACCGGTTCGCTTAAATTTGATTTGATATGATCAAAATCGGGACTTCTAAATTCAGTCCATTCAGTGACAATAATTAATGCATCTGCATTTTGCAGTGCATCGTTAGCATTGCTGCATAGTATTAAGTCTTTGCGTTGTCCATAAATTCTGTTGCATTCTTCCATGGCCACTGGATCATATGCTTGTAAATTTGCGCCTGCTTGCCAGAGCATTTCCATTAAAGTTCGACTAGAGGCTTCACGCATATCATCTGTATTTGGCTTAAATGCCAGACCCCAAAGTGCAAATGTTTTGCCTTTTAAGTTCTCTTTAAAACGTTTTGAGATTTTTTCAAATAGTACTTCTTTTTGTTTCTGATTAACTTCATCGACCGCAGAAATTAAGGTAGTGGTAAAGCTAGCTTCTGAACCAATATGCTGAAGTGCTTTTACATCTTTTGGAAAACAAGATCCTCCATAACCGCAACCGGGATAAATAAAGTGATAACCAATGCGTGGGTCTGAGCCAATTCCCAAGCGAACTTGTTCGATATCAGCGCCAACTTTTTCAGCTAAATTAGCAAGCTCATTAATAAAGCTTATTTTTGTAGCTAGCATCGCATTCGCTGCATACTTTGTAAGCTCAGCTGAACGAATATCCATGACTTTGACACGATCGTGGTTGCGGTTAAATGGAGCATACAAAGTCCGCATAAGCTCACTTGCACGAGGGTTATCAGTGCCAACCACGACACGATCTGGCTTCATGAAGTCTTCAATGGCTGCACCTTCTTTGAGAAATTCTGGATTTGAGACGATACTAAAATCGCATGAAGTACCAATTTCAGCTAACTTCTGAGTCACTTGGTTTCTAACTATATCCGCAGTTCCAACAGGGACTGTCGATTTTGTGACTATGACACGGTAGTCCTGCATGTGTTCGGCAATGGTTTTTGCAACAGCTATGACATGACTTAAATCTGCAGAGCCATCTTCATCGGGTGGGGTTCCGACTGCAATAAATTGAAATAAACCATGAGTTACGCCACTAGCTGGTTCTGTTGTGAATTCTATTCTCCCAGCTTCTAGATTCTGCTTAATCATGTCATCTAAGCCGGGCTCAAAGATAGGTATTTCGCCTTGTTTTAATTTCTCAATTTTATTTTTGTCGATATCAACACATAGGACATGATTTCCGACTTGTGCGAGACAGGCGCCTGTTACCAGGCCTACGTAACCTGAACCATAAATAGTAACTTTCATTGGGATTTTGTTGAAATAGAGTAATTTAGAGAGCTAATCATAGAATATTGATGGTTTTAAAACTGTGACAGCAGTAATTATCTGCGATTAAGAACCGATAAAGATCGATTTTCTATCAAATATCAGCTTACTGATGAGAACTTATGCTGAGGCTGATGATCATTATATTACCTTGGAGAGATGAGAAGATTATTAACGGTGAAATTTACACTCTCTTATTGACACTTGACGCGTATCTATTTGACAATAGCCGGCTTTGCGCTAGGAGGGGTACTCAAGCGGTCAACGAGGGCAGACTGTAAATCTGCTGGCTATGCCTACGTAGGTTCGAATCCTACCCCCTCCACCATTTAGGGGGTATGCGGGTGTAGTTCAATGGTAGAACCTCAGCCTTCCAAGCTGATGATGTCGGTTCGATCCCGATCACCCGCTCCAACTATATGCTGAATCTGTGTGATAAGGCAAATTTGGGCGGCTTGAGTGAATTTGCTGAACGACAGCTATATATAAGTTAGATACATTATTTATAGCAAGGCAAGACTATTTGCCCATATAGCTCAGCGGTAGAGCACTTCCTTGGTAAGGAAGAGGTCTCCGGTTCAAGTCCGGATATGGGCTCCATATTTTTTGAGCCCTTAATTTTATTGAATTTAATTAATGTTGCTGGAGGTAAAAGAGGATGTCAAAGGAGAAATTTGAGCGAACGAAACCGCATGTAAATGTGGGAACGATTGGCCACGTGGATCATGGAAAGACGACGTTAACAGCAGCGTTAACGAAGGTATCAGCGGAAGCGAACGGCGGTGA
>JBCDBX010000061.1:0-11003 GCA_039182865.1 Pseudomonadota bacterium | reverse complement strand
TGATCCTTCTCGATCGTAGGCATAGAACTGCACATGTGCTAAGTGCATTGGCAAACCTTCGGCTGCTTCAATAGTCTCTAACAGGGTGTCGATGCCTTGCCCTGCCACACCCAAGTTGTTGCAGTGAACGTGTAAAGGGTGCTGAACCCCAAGACTTACCACAGCATGCTGTAACGCTTTGACAATTTGGCGAGAAGAAACACCATATGAAGGTACTTCGTCATCAAAACTAAAAGTTCTTACATTTTGCTTGAATGCTGCTACGCCGCCTGCATTAATCACTTTTAGACCCAGACAGCGTGATGCATCTATAGTCCAGGCTACATGTTGGTTTATGACTTCCTGAGATGCGCCATCTCTTAGTAGACCTAGTAAGTAATCATCGTTCCCAAGAATCGCCAGACCAGCAGTATCAATGATGGGAATATTTGACATTTCAATGTGAGCAGCCATAGCGTTACATGGCAATACCGCGGGCTCAACGACGGTGGTGTAGCCCATGCTTGCATATCTCACGCCCGTGCCTCTTGCAGACCAACCTCCCACCGGACGGCCATCTTTGAGTAAACCTGCACCACGCAAATTTGCTGCCAGTTGTCGTTCAGGCAGAAGTAGGCGAGCGTTGTTCACATTACCTCCGGCAATATGTGAATGTATATCCACTGCACCTGCCATCACAATGCAGCCGCTTACATCGATTGTTTTGTCTACTTCATTCTCACTACTAGGTGCTGTAACAAAGTGTCCATCTCTTATGTAGACATCACCTACAACATCTTCAATCTTTTGTGTAGGATCGAATAATCTTCCACCTGATAATCGTGTTAACACTTGTGGATTCCTTTAGATTGACAAATTAAGGGGTGAGTCGCTATCTGATTTTCCAATGTATATTTCTCCAAGTCACAAACTCACATACGAATGTCTTCATTTATTAATTAGGCTAGTTTCTTTAGGAATATTATTTGTCGGAATTGAAAAAATTAGTAATCAAGATCAGTGATTTAATTGATATCAGAAGATTGAAGTAAGTAAAGTAAGATTATTAATCAGCCTTAAATGATATATTTCCCCATAGCTTGTTAATGTACATTAGGATCTTAAATACGCAAAATCGAGTTAAAAGTTTTATTCGTTATGTTATAACATCGCATGATAACAAATTGGATTATTAAGCAAAATGCCACAGTCCAATCGCTTATATAGACCAATCACTATTCTTGGAGTCAGCTAGCAGTCATTGCGAGTTGACCTATATTAATCATTTGTGCGGCTAAACTGATATTAAAACTGCGACAATTTGAGGGACAAACCTTTGCAAAATGCTGATGCTAAAACAGCGAATATCCATGATGTCGTGATTGTAGGTGCAGGTGCGGCTGGCATTGGCATGGCCATGGCATTGAAGAATATCCCAAGTCTTCATTACACAATATTGGAACGAGAGCGAATAGGCGAGTCATTTAGAGGTTGGCCCGCACAAACAAAATTTATTACTCCATCATTCAATAGTAATTCCTTTGGTCTTGCAGATCTTAATGCAGTAGATGCTTCAAGTTCGCCCGCTAAATTTTCTGGTAGTGAGCATCTCAGTGGTTCGCAGTATGCTGAGTATCTCAGTTTTATTGCGGACTCGGCTAAATTAGACGTGATGTGCGGAGTTGAGGTTCAAGATGTTTATCCAGGACAGCTGGGTGGGTTTAGGCTTTTTACTGAACAGGGAGAAATTAATACTCGTTTCTTAATTTGGGCCTGCGGTGAATATCAATTCCCTGATCTAGAACCCTTTACTGGTGGAAAATTATGTTTGCACTATGCACAGGTTGATGATTGGTCAAAACTTCAATCTGGCCATTATTCTGTCATTGGTGGTTATGAAAGCGCAATAGATGCTGCTTTTAATCTGCTTAAGCAAGGACATAGTGTTCGTTTATTAATACGTCAACCTACTTGGGATACCCCAGAGATCAGTGATCCAAGCTTAGTATTATCACCTTATAGCCGTGAGCGCTTGCGCTTAATAGAAGCAAGCGACAAGCTAGAGATCGTTTCACAAGCTGATATTGTGGAGGTCAGCAAGAAAACCGCTAATGGCTTTCGTATCCATGCGGCCGACGGTCGCCATTGGGACACGATAGAACCTCCTGTGCTTGGTACAGGCTTTATGTCTGGGGGAGGTGCGCGTCAAATTGCTCATCTATGGCAGTGGGGCAATAATGGTCATGTCAAACTATCGGAGATTGATGAATCTACAATCACGCCTGGGCTTTTTCTGATTGGCCCTCAAGTTCGTCAAAATAAACTTATTTATTGCTTCATCTATAAATTCCGTCAACGATTCGCCGCTATTGCAAGTGAAATTAGTCATCGTTTGATGATTGACTCGGTTACAGCTAATGATTCTGAGAACGCATGGGGCCCCTTTGGTAATACGGAATGTTGTGAGGACTGTGAATGCTAAAAAAATCTTTTGAAGCAAGTGCTTCATCAGCTACAACATTTATCTTAATTGCTAGCATCATTGCAGGAGCTCTATTTGGTCATTTCTCACCAAAATTGGGGCAGGAACTCGGCGACATAGTAGATTACACACTACTATTGTTAGTGACTATTTTGTTCTTTGGTGTCCGTTTTGAAACCTTGATCAAGGCTAGCAGCAATTGGCGTTTTCTTGCTATTGCATTAGTTGCTAATTTTTTCCTGGTGCCAATTATTGGGTATGGGATCGCTTCAATATTTTTATTTGACCATCCTTTATTATTCGTAGGCTTAGTCATCTACTTTATGGCACCTTGCACAGACTGGTTTTTAGGCTTTACTCGATTGTCAGGAGGTAATGTTGCCCTCGGTGCGACACTGCTACCAATTAATATGGTTTTGCAGTTACTACTTTACCCATTTTATCTAGAGTTGTTTACCCAGCAAATTGTTGAAGTAAATACACTTATGATTGCTAACAGCATGATGAATTGGTTTCTACTTCCCTTAGCATCTGCGGTCATGTTGCATCAGATCTTACGGAAATCATTACCTCCTCAACGATTTGATAAGATATTGCAACGGGCCGATCAAACCACTCCATGGTTAATAGGGTTACTGGTTTTCGTAATCTTTTCCGCAAACATAAATACTATCTTAGAGCACCAAACAATTATGGCTTGGATGTTGTTAGCTGTTTTTATTTTCTTCTTACTTACTTTTTTACTCGGTGAAGGATTAAGCTATGTGTTTCGTCTTTCATACCCCGAACGCGCTTTGCTGACTATGACTATTGCAGCACGTAATGCGCCACTCATGCTTGCGGTCACTATGGCGGCTTTGCCTGGCCAACCTCTAATATATGCGGCTTTGGTAATGGGGATGCTGATGGAGTTGCCACATTTAACGGCATTGCGGCGTTTGTTACTAGTTATTAAACAACATGCCGAGAATAAGAATGTATTGGATAACACAAGGCTGGATAACCAACCATAAGAATCCTGTCTTTATTCTTGTCTAATGAGTTTCTTTTATTAGTTTAAATTCAGTATGTTTGACTTGATTGAGACTTTAATCTTCACGAAAAGCACGGTTGATACTAAGGTTCATCGGCTGAATAAGATATTCCATTGGTGTACGTGAACCAGTTTCTATCATCACTTCTGCCTGCATGCCAGGATAAAGTTCTTGCCCCGAAAGAGATTCTTTTATGTTGCCTGTGAGTTCTAACTTTGCAAGGTAATAGTCCAGTCCTGTGCGTTCATCTATAAGGCTATCCGCTGAGATTGATTTAACTTTAGCTTCAACAGGTTTTGTGGATCTTTGATTAAGTGCGGTAAGCCTGACTAGTGCACTCAACCCTGGTCTAACGGAATCAATATCTTTTGGATCCAGATGAGCTTCGATAACTAAATTGTCATTCAGTGGAACAATTTCTAACAAGGGTTCAGCTGGAGATATCACGCCACCCACAGTATGAATTTGTGAGTTAACAATGGTCCCTGAAATGGGAGCTTTTATTTCTGTCCGATATAAAACATCATTGGCTGCATATCGACGCTGAGAAAAATCATAAAGAGATTCTTCAACCTCGCGAAGTTGTTCAACTACATCATTTAATTGCTGAGTTTTAAGGTTATTAATTTCTAATTGAACTTCAGATATGTTTTGCCGAATCTTTGCTTTATTAGCTATATTTTGGCTGCGCTCACCCATTAACTCGGTCATTTCTCGTTGCAATGTTCTCAGCCTAGACATTGGTACTAAGCCCTCATCATATAAATTTTGATTACTTTTTATTTCTTCCTCAAACAAGGCGATTTCATCATTCTGAGAAGATTCAAGTTGAGATAAACCACTTAGTTCAGCTTCGTATTGTGCAATACGTTTAGAAAGTATCGCGGTTTGTTCTTCTAATGAATTTTTTCTTGCTAGGAAGATGCTGGTCTGATTAGTAATTAATTGAGAATTATTTTCTTGGTTACCATTAGTTAAAAAGAGTTCTGGTATTGATACTTGGTCTAATCCGTCTCGTTCAGCATTTAGACGCGCCTGTAAGGCAAGAGCTGCTAGATATCGACCGTTGAGTAATTCAAGATTAGCTAGTGCTTGAGTTTTATCTAAGGTAAATAGTAATTGTCCAGCTGTTACCTCATCACCATCACGCACTAAAATCTTTTGAACAATGCCACCTTCAAGATGTTGGATGGTTTTGCGTTTTAGATCTACAGTAACCGTGCCTTGCGCAATGGCCGCACTGCTCAATGGGGAGAAGATGGCCCAGCCGAGAAAGCCAAAGATAAACAGTAAGGCAATCCCTAAACCGATACTGGTTGGTAACCAGATATTGGGTTTTGACGGATCTGTTTGACTATTAATTACGGACATGACTTTGAGAAACTATTGATGGTTTTCCCATTGGATTTTGTTCTATTCGCTCGAGCACTTCGTTTTTTGGTCCAAAGTCAGCGATCATTCCGCCGCGCAATACCATTAGGTTATCAACTTTTGTGAACAGCCCGGCACGATGTCCAATAACAATTACTGTAGAGCCCTGGGTTTTTAAATTAGCAATCGCATCGATTAAGGCTACCTCGCCATTGCCATCAAGGTTGGAGTTTGGTTCATCCAGAAGTATAAATTTAGGATTTCCATAAACTGCTCTCGCTAACGCAACTCGTTGTCTTTCTCCGCCAGAGAGTTTAAGTCCTCCTTCACCAATTTTCGTTTCATAGCCTTCTGGAAATCTAAGAATAAGGTCATGACAGTTAGCAATCTTTGCGGCCTCAACTACCGCTTCAGGATCAATTTCTCCTAGACGCGCGATATTTTCTTTAATAGTGCCTGCGAACAACTCGACGTTTTGCGGTAAGTAACCACAGTGTGGTCCTAGGTCTTCTGAGTTCCATTGATAGACATCCATTCCATCCAGACGCACGTGACCCATTTTTGGCTCTAAGTTTCCTAGTATCAAACGCGCGAGAGTCGTCTTACCAGAGCCGGATGCGCCAAGGATGCCAAGTGATTCACCGGCATTTAATTTAAATTTTATACCACGCAAGATCGGTTCGGCTAAGCCAGGATAGATATAGGTTAATCCATCCACCTCTAGATTGCCTTTTGGTGCAGGCAAAGGCATTGATTCAGTTCGACTAGGCATACTAATGAGTAAATTATGCAATCGTGTATAGGCCGATCGCGTGTTTAAGGCAGATCGCCATGAAGCAATAGATTGCTCAACGGGCGCGAGTGCTCGCCCCATCAAAATTGATGCGGCAATCATCGCACCAGGGGTTATCTCTCCTAGCACTGCTAACCATGCACCTGTGCCAAGAATACCTACCTGCAAACTTAGTCTGATAAATTTAGACGAAGCGGTGATCATCCCTGTTAATGAACTCGCTTTTGCCGAACTCAAACGACCGTCGATATCAATTGTGTTCCATCGATTTATCAAATTACCTAACATACCCATGGCTTCAATCGCATCAGCATTACGTGCGGCAGATTCAGCCATTTGCATGGAGCGCATACTGTTATCAGAGGATTGAGCAACCGGCTTTCGTGTAAGCAGTTCATTGATAACTGCGAAGACAAATAAGAACAATGCACCTGCGGTAGCGATCCAACCTAAATAAGTATGCAAAGTAAATACACAAAATAAATAGATCGGTACCCAGGGTGAATCAAGTAGCGATACCATTGCTGGACCGGTTAAAAAAGACCGTATAGTTGAAAGATCACGTAAACTTCGAACCGAAGTTTCATCTTTATTCAGACCACTGATTACGGATCCGGTTAACAAAGTGGCACTCAGTTGATTGTCTATCCAACTGGATAAGCGAACCAGAATACTACTGCGCACTGCCTCAAGTGCTGCCATCGACAAGACCGCGACGATGGTGATAATGGTTAATAAAATTAATGTATCCCAGGAACGTGATGCTAGTACTCGATCAAACACCTGCAACATGTAGAGCGGCACAGCGAGCATTAATAAGTTAATCAGTAAACTAAATCCAAACACAACGGCAAAAACGCGCTTAAATTGTTCGCGCGTATCGACCAGTAGCTGCTGTGATTGGGTCAGCATTGATTAAATCTCTCGTTTTGTAAGATGAACCTTATTAGTCTTATGCTAATTAAGTAACTTAAGTAATTTTGTGCCGTGAAAGCCGCAACCCAATTATTGTGAGTAGCATGCCGAGCAGAACTGTCGCAAAGAAAGGCAAGGGGACTTGCACAGATGATGGATTTGACGGTGTTATAGCGGTGGTGAATATACCTTGAACCACAGAATTAGTTTGATTGAATCGAAATGTAGGGCCATTCGTGCCCTCGGATTCAAATGCCAATCCACTTAGACTGAAAGCAGTTATATCATCAAAGCCAGTTATGTTTTGAGGCAATTGAAGTCCAACAAAACTATCGTTTTGATCAAATATAATTAAGGTCTGAGAATTTAAGTTATCAGGAACTAAAACAAAGCCCCCTTGTGTGCTATCAGGGACTGTGATTGAAAGGGTAGTAATTTCAAACCCGGTAAGGTTACCAATCGACGCACCAAAAGCATCATCGTATGTCAGCGTCACGATTAAATCATCACTCGTGGTAATTCCTTGTGTCGTACCGCCACCAAAAAGTGGGTTGTTGACTGATTGTACGTCTCCGGCCAGTTCAAGATTCACCGGTGCTGCAACAGCCAGTATTGGTGCAAGCATTAACATGCATGACATTGCCAAAATGCGTAAATGTTTAATAATCATCTTAATAATTCCGATTTTCTTAAATTACATTCCTTCGTATGATTCTTAAATTAACTAAACTGTTATCAGATCATTCGCCAAGATTGAGGCAAGCAAGGCATCTGGATCAGTAGTACTGTCAAGATCATCCAGTCTTGCCAGTGCGGCTTCATTGCCATTCGCCAAATCATTATCAATGTCCGCTAACAAAAAGCTGTCACTACCGGCAGAAAATAACGAAACTCGATCTGCAGCAATTGATCCATCAGGATTGGTTAGACCCTCTATAGCCAATAGAATCATGTCGTCTTCAACCGTGTCGATATCCGTGATGACTTCAAAGTCATTGCCTGCTTGAGGTTCATGAGTCAGGACAAACAAATCTGCATCATTTCCACCCGTTAACAAGTTCGAGCCTCCCTCAGCGATCAAGATATCACTCCCGTCACCCCCATTTAGCGTATCGTTTCCGTTTAGGCTGTAGAGGATGTCATTCCCATCATCGCCGAATAATGTATTATTTTCTGCGACACCGATCAGATCTTCGTCATTTGAATTACCATTGACAATGCTTCCCTCAGGGAGATTTCCGGGGTCTGTCACAAATACAGACACATCTGCAGAATCTGAACCTGAAGCGGTGTTAATCGTATAACTGAAAGTATCTATTCCCGGTAATGCATCATCATTCGCGATGTAGATAACACGTCCATCGCCCAAATCTAGGACCGTTGCATTACCTGAATTAGAGGTCAGAACGGTAGGCGAAATTAAGTCACCATCCGTCAGCGGGATGCCATCAATGTCGGTATCGTTATTAAGGACATTGAATACCGCTATGCCTGAAGGCTTGGTACTGAATGCGTCGTCATTCGCGATGGGATCATCTTCACTCACAGTGAATGTGACGGTGCCAATATCACTCCCGCCTAAGCTATCTTCCAGGGTGTATTCCACAGTGTCTGTGCCAGTGAAATCAGCCAAAGGTATGTAAATAAAGTCACCAAATTCATTGACGGTGAAACTTCCACCCTCTGTCGTCATAAACTCACCAGAGACAACGCTGATCGGGTCTTCCTCAGGGTCTGAGTCTGCTCCAGCACCATTATCAATGAGGACATTTCCAAGAATAATGGCATTCTCGACGTTTTCAAATTCGTCATCTATAGCAATCGGAGAGGCATTCTCAACCAATGCAATTTCGGCTGCCTCAGAGAGCTGACTGATCAGTACACCCTCCTCATTCACAACTCCGGCTGATAAGAAGAATAGGTCATCCACTAACGCAGGTGCTGCACCTGCGACACCATTGCTTAGATCAATCATGAAGGTAGCGACGCCAAGTTCGTTGGCTACCGCACTTAGGATTGAAGGTGCTGCATCGATTTGATTTGCATGGAATGGATCATTTGGAATTGTTTCAGTCCCATCCCCGCCGGTTTTAAGGTAGCCAGAAGCATCAACAAAGTAGAGTTCAACGATAGCGCCCGCTTCAACGCCAGTCACTTCAACCGTTTGCTGTGCAATCGATGTCTCTACACGTCGTTCGGTCTCTGTTAATCCAACTACATTCATAATTGGCGCTGGAATAACAGGGTCGCTGGTGAAGATTGCTTCTGAGGTATTAAGGCCAGTTAACTCTAATTGTTGAGTTACCACCTGTTGAACACCAGAGGCGTTTTCAAAGGTAATGGTTACTGTCGTTCCGGCAATTTCGCCTCCCGATACGGCACCTGCTTGACCCGTACCCGTCGCGTTTTGAATGGATTGCGGATCAACGTCGATGCCAAAGATAAAGTTCTCAGTAGCATCAAAGTTGTCAAAATTTAGGGTCATGAGTCCAAATCCACCCGCTGCGCCATTTCCTCCAACCAGTTGCCCGGTGAATGGATAGTTTTCTAATTCGCCTTGATAGCCGTTATCAGCCGTGATTGGTGTGAGTACCATTCCATCTTCGTCAACTAGCCCAGCATCATTGTTGGCAAATTTGATGGCCTGACCACCCTCATCACCTGCTTCTGCCGTTGGATCCCAAACCGCTCCAAGGAACTCAGTACCTGGAGCACCGCTGGAATCTAGGCCAAGAGAAAGCGTGGAGGTCAGAATGTCAAACTGAACACTTTTAATAATGACGTCTGGGTCAGAGTTATTGGTTAAGGTAAATGATGATGTGCCAAATGTTGTGGTTCCGCTAACACTCACGCTAGCACCATAGTTAAAGTCATCATCTAGGATATTAACGGTGGCGGAATTCATCGCCCCGATCATTAGATTGGCATCACCCGAAACGATATTGTCTAAGGTAACTTGAACCGTCTCTGTCCCTTCAATGTCAATGTCATCAAGTATCGTAAGATCAAGAATGGCTTCTGTCTCACCCTGCATAATCATGACGCTTGCAGGTAACGCGGTGTAATCGATATCAGCAGTGGCGGTACTCGTGACTTCCACGGTTAATGCAATTTCTGTATCAGTACTCGCAGCATTATCCAGACTAATTTTGAACTGGCCATTGGTAGCTGGTTCAGCAGCATCGGCGGTCGCGACAATATTTATTTCATTAGCCACATCGTCATCCGTAATCATTACTGTGGCAGACGTGGTATCGCCCAAGCCTATATCAGCATCACCGCTTGCACCGGTGAGTTCGATCATGACGGATTCCACACCTTCGACTTCAAGGTCATCGATAATTGTGACTGGAATGCTAGCTTCAAGATCACCTTGTGCAATAATCACTTCACCAGACAGCAATTCGTAGTCCACACCATTTTCTGCCGTGCCCATGATGCTATAAGTCACAGTGGTGTTGGTGCTTGCAATATTCTCCAGACTAACTATAAATTCGCCATTGGTGCCCGGCTCTTCGGCATCCATATTTGCAATAATGCTGACGTCGTTGATGGGTTGAATCGGAGTGAGCGTGATAGATGCATCATCGTCATCACCATTGGAATCGTCGCCCGCGGTTGAATCTGGATCTGATTGGTCTGCAGTTAGAATCTGGGCATAGTTACTATAATCAGATGGCACATCTTGCTGAATGATTTCTATCGCACTTATCTTGGCATTGTCAATGACAGTGGTGAAATCAATATCTAGGTTACCGTCATTGACCATCACATCGGTAAATGATTCTAGTATCGCTTTGTTTTGTGCATTACCAGCTGCAACGAAAATATCATAATCTTCGAGCACATTGCCTTCCACTTCGATGTCAAATACACGGGCACCTGGAGCGTTAGCAAAAATCTCAGCAAAGTATAGGTTGACTGTATAGGTGCCATTTTCAACTTCAAAATCCCATTCTTGAGGTGCTGCTGCGCTAGGTGGAACGCCAAATCTTTCAGTCTCAAATAGAACCGCGGATGCCGCTGTTCCCAAGGGCAGAAGTGAAAGATCGAATGTTGGGCTATTATTTTCATTGCCGAACTTTTGCCCGCCGGTGAGAGTTATACCAGTTGCATAGGAGGCTGTTGAAGGAGGATTTCCATTGAGGTTTGCTGCAGCAGTATCACCTAGCCAGTCCAGACTTGAACTATCAGCAGCAGCTTGGGTAGTACCACCTGGGTTTACGCGGTAGACGACTGCGTCACCGACAGTGCTTTCATTGATTGATGCGGTAATTTCTATGCTGGCACTCTGACCACTTAATATAGTACCAATATCCCAAATTCCCGTGAGATCATCGTAAGTACCATCACCCTCTGCACTAACAAATGTATAGCCATTTGCGAGCAGATCTTCCACCTGAACACCGGTCGCGTCGATACCACCTTC
>JBCDBX010000060.1:0-11098 GCA_039182865.1 Pseudomonadota bacterium | reverse complement strand
TATTATTTATCCAATGTGCACACAATGGCTTTGTGAAAATAAAATATACTATCGAAATGGACAGGCCTATTACGAAGATAATCCTTTAACCAAACCACTAATACTCGATGAATTATAAACCCATTTTCACTTTACTTATGCTTTTTGTCTTTTCTCATCCTTTATTGGCAAAAGAGTTAGAATTGACTCCTGAGAATATCCCACCCGCTTTCTCAGCCGAATATTCAGTGGTATTAGGCGGTATTACAGTAGCCAAGGTCACATATAAATTGACAAAACCAAGTCCTGACACTTGGTTCTACACCTCATCCTCGAGTCCACAAGGCCTAGCATCATTATTTGCCGGCAGTAATACCGTGACGGATAAAGCCGATTTAAAATTAATAGACAACGAAATTCTACCCGTTTATTACGAGCGCGAAAGAAAAACAAGGAAAGAAGATAAAAGCGAATTTGCCACTTATATTTGGGAAAATGAAATTGCTGAAACGTCTTATAAAGATAGAAAAGCTGATATTGATTTAAGTGATAATATTATTGATAAATTCACTATTCAGCTATTGATTATGGCTAATGTAAATAACATTCCTGACTATATGATTTTACCTGTTATTTCAAAAGCCAAAGTCGATGAATATGAGATAATTAATTATGGTCCTGAACAAATCGATACAGTTTACGGCAAACGCGATGCAATCAAAGTGGAACGCAAAAAGGATGAGTCATCATACATTATCTGGGCAGATTTAAACGCACATGGCTTACCTCTACAGATCCAGAAAGTGGAAGATGGAAAAGTTGAATACACGGTTAGAATCCAGAACAGCACATTAATTACGACTAAAAAAGTTCGCAGCTCTACGATCCAGCAATCGTCATACCCTCAATCAAGATAGAACCGCACTGAATATTCCCACAGTGATCCACATCATTACCAATTTCAGCAATATTATTGAACATTGAAATCAGATTCCCTGCGATTGTGATTTCATGCACGGGATATTTTATTTCACCATTTTCCACCCAGAATCCAGAGGCACCGCGAGAGTAGTCGCCTGTGACTGTATTGACTCCATGTCCAATCAGCTCTGTGACAAACAAACCCGTACCAAGCACCTTGATCAATTCCTGTTGTGATTTATCGGTGTTAGTAATCTCAATATTATGAATACCGCCTGCGTTGGCGGTAGTTTGCAACCCAAGTTTACGCGCTGAATAACTGTTCAAGATGTAAGACTGCAATACACCATTCTCTACGATATTTTTTACTTGAGTGCGCACACCTTCATTATCAAATGGTGCACTTCCTAACCCACCCAGCACGTTTGCATCTTCCTTAATATTGACCCAGCCAGGAAGAATTTTCTTATCGATAGAATCCACTAAAAAAGAAGCTTGTCGATAAATCGCATTTCCATTTAGCGCACTCAGTAAATGACTGATTAGAGATCGCGCCATGGGTGGTTCAAACAATACTGGCACTTCACATGTCTTTAAACTACGCGCAGATAAGCGACGCACCGTTCTTTCTCGCGCCTTAGCACCCACCGCCTCAGTTGAATCTAATTTTTTTGCATCACGATTTAATGAATACCAATAGTCACGCTGCATACCTTGATCATCTCCCGCGACGACCGAACAACTCAAACTATGGCGTGTACTATTGTACTCACCAAAAAAGCCATGCGAGTTCGCATAAGCCGATTGGATATAAATACTATTGACTGAAGCACCTTCTGAATTAACAATTCTTGTATCATCTCGAGCGACTTGTTCACACTCAATGGCTTTTTCAATTGCTTTGTCTGTATCGATATCCCATGCATGATTCAAGTCCAGATCAGGATAATCAAATGCCATTAATTCCTTATCAGCTAAACCTGAATACTTATCTTCTGCAGTAAATTTAGCAATATTAAGAGCGGCATCAATCGTTCTGTAAATCGCATCAGCGCTAACATCATTGGTACTTGCAGATCCTTTTGCTTGACCTCTATAGACAGTCACTGCAATTTTACGCTGATTATGATGCTCGACTGTTTCAACTTCTCCCAGTCTAGCTGTCACTGAAAAGCCTTTTTCATTTTTTGCAGCAATCTCTGCTGCATTCGCACCATTTTTTTCTGCATATTTTACTGCTTGAGATAATGCAGACTGCATAGAGATATTCAATTTTGATTGCTCTAGATTAGACGTCATGAGGCTTGCGTGCCTCCAACAGTAATTCCATCAACTCTCAAGGTTGGTTGGCCTACACCAACGGGGACACTTTGCCCTTCTTTTCCACAAGTCCCGACACCGGTATCTAGTTTAAGATCATTTCCAATCATACTGACTCGCGTCAATACATCTGGACCATCACCAATCAAAGTGGCACCTTTGACAGGATAAGTAATCTTTCCATTTTCAATCATGTAGGCTTCAGATGCTGAAAATACAAATTTACCTGAGGTGATATCGACTTGCCCGCCACCAAAATTAACGGCATAAAAACCTTTATCGACTGAAGAAATTATTTCTTGTGGATCATGTTCTCCCGCTAACATATAAGTATTCGTCATTCGAGGCATAGGCAAATGCGCGTAAGACTCTCTTCGACCATTACCGGTTGAGACAGTATTAGATAACTCAGCATTCATTCGATCCTGCATATACGCTTTTAAGATGCCATTTTCTATTAAAGTAGTGCACTGAGTAGGTGTACCTTCATCGTCGATATTTAATGAACCTCTTCGATTAGGTAACATGCCGTCATCAACGACTGTGACACCTTTACTGGCAACACGCTCACCTATTCGACCACTAAAAGCTGAAGTTTCTTTACGATTAAAATCACCTTCCAAACCATGACCAATTGCTTCATGCAATAAAACACCTGGCCAACCTGGACCGAGCACAACTGTCATATTGCCTGCAGGTGCGTCTCTAGCATCCAGATTAACCACTGCTTGTCTTACCGCCTCCTGAGCAAATTCATTGGCAGCATTAGATGCTATGAATTCTTGATAACTATAACGACCACCGCCCCCCATAGAACCTTGTTCGCGACGTCCACTTTGTTCGACGATCACGCTCACATTAAAACGAACTAGTGGTCGCACATCGGCAGCTAACGTTCCATCACTGCGCGCAACAAGTACCGTTTCGTGAGACCCAAGTAAGCTCACCATAACTTGCTTAACTCTTGAGTCTGCTGATCGTGCAGCTGCATCTGCTTGTTTAAGCAAATCCATTTTTTGAGTTTCATTCAACACATCTAACGGACTATCAGGCTTATATAGTGAATGACCTGTTTTAACATGCCAGGATGGCAGTGAATTAGACCCACTTGCTTTCGCGATGCTACGTGCTGCTTTTGAGGACTCAAGCAATGATGGAAGCACGATGTCATCCGAATAAGCAAAACCGCATTTATCTCCAGTGATAGCGCGTACACCAACACCTTGTTCAATATTAAAACTGGCATCTTTAACAATACCATCATCTAGAGACCATGATTCTCGAGTACTTGACTGAAAATACAAATCTGCGGAATCAATTGAGCCACCTAAAGCTGTGTTCAATGCTTTATTAATATCTTCATCACTTAAGCCTGTAGGCACAAGCAACTGATTGCGTGCTATATCTAAAATATCCATTTTATTTATTGTGTTTAAAAAAAGAATTGAAACTATAGAGTTCGATGTTCCAAACAAGGAAATGTTCTGCGAGTTTTTTTCATGTGTTCGAGATCGATATCCGCAATCACAACACCAGCTCCTTGAGACAACCTGTTTTTCACATTACCCCAAGGATCCACAATCATGCTATCACCATAAGTTTCACGACCATTCAAATGATAACCACCTTGATTAGCCGCAATGATGTAGCATAAATTCTCAATTGCACGCGCACGAACTAATACATCCCAATGAGCTTTTCCTGTTGTTGCAGTAAATGCCGCTGGCAGTGCAATGATCTCTGCGCCTTTATCTATGAGCTTACGAAACAACTCAGGAAACCTTAGATCGTAGCAAATCGCTAAACCTAATTTTCCAAAGGGTGTTTCAGCCACCACCAGATCTTTACCCTTGGCGATAGTTTCAGATTCTTTATAACTTTCCTCATTATCAAGATCAACATCAAACAAGTGGATTTTATCGTAACGAGCAACTATATCTCCGTCTGAGTTGTACAACAGTGTTGCAGCAATAATTTTTCCTGGATCATCGTATTGCAAGGGAATGGTTCCACCCACAATCCAAATTTTGTGTTTTTTTGCTTGCTCGTGTAAGAAAGATTGAATGGGGCCAACGCCGTAAGGTTCTCGAATTTCAACCTTATCCGTTTCTTCCATACCCATAATCGGAAAATTTTCTGGCAATACAACCAGCTCTGAACCTTGTTCTTTTGCTAGTTGAATCAATCGTCCCGCTTCCATTAAATTTGCATCACGTTGTGGAGCAGATGCCATTTGTATTGCTGCTACCTTGCTCATTAATACTTCCTTAATTTCATACGCTTAGTTATTGTTAATTTAATCTAGACATAAAATCTAATTTATCGTGGGTTGTTGCGCCCCTCCTACAGGTGGCGCACCCGAGGGCTGCTTATTAGTCTGAACGTCGACTTCACGTGATTTTAGTTTTTTGATCACAGGATTTTGCCAAGTACCTGTCATCTTATAATCATACTCAACCACCCTATTCAAACCGACTATTCTTGCTAACCGATCAACAACAACACCTGCTGCTGCGCCAACTGGGCCTCCTACCACCGCACCCGCAACTGGCAATGTACCACTCAAAGATGGCACTACTATGATTTCCTGATCATAAGTTTGTTCAACAAGATTAGTTGTACCTGAAATCCTTATCTCTGCGGCAGAAGATTTTATCTCGATTTTACGTGAATACAATTCCCCACCCTTTGACAATCTGATTTTCCCTTCTATTGAATCAAAGGCAAATCCTTTTTTGGTGACATCTTTAAAATCCAGAGACAAACGCCGCGTTAAGGCACTCAAATTTAATAATGCCAATAGTCTGCCTGCTCCAGGATCTATCTCTTTAATAGACCCATCTTTAATTCTGACCTCACCCTCACCCTCAAGCAAAGCTAGTGACATATCATAAGGAGCTCCTATCCAGCTAAGATTTAAATTTGCTCGCGCATCACCATTCTTTATCCCGGCTTTAAATCCCAGATCATCAAAAGTATCCTCTAGATCACTACTCCTGAGATTAAAACTAAACGCGCTTTGCGCATCTCCATTACTTAAATGATTCCATGTACCACTGCCTTGGACTTTGAGATCATCTGCAGCCAAATTTATTGGGTCTATAGACATGCCTTGCTCAGTGGGCTGGGTTGAAAAACTGACATTTCTTAATGTGACACCGCTCGTGGTCAAAGCATTAGACGAAAATTCTATCGGTTGCAAATTCTGCGGAACAATATTTAGCGATTCTTTTGTATTATTATTCTCCACTTTTGGAAGCGTTAACGTTTTCATATTAACTGTTACCGGCATACTTTTATCTTCAGGCATGACAATTGTGCCATCTGCATGTGAAGACTTAAGCTCTAATGAATATGCATCTTGTAGTGCCTCACCGATTAAATGAATATCCTGCGCGGGCCACACCTTCCAATCAAGCTCCTCAATCTGAAGATTAATATTAGGTATCTCACTCAGTGCTGCGGTATTTTGATTTGAAGGAAATAACTCCTGATATTCTTTCAGCCAATCGCCAAGGCTAAGTTGATCGATATTACCTTCAATGGTTAAATTTTGGGGTCGCTTTGAATATAATGGCTTCGCATTACCCAAACCTAGGTAGCGCAAATCAAATGGATTGTCACGTGTGATAGCAAAATCAATATATAGCTTTTTCTCGATATCAACACTCAAGGAATTCTTATTCTCAGTGTAAGACACCGTTGCTGGCCAAGTAACATTTGAAGCTTTATTAAAAGGTGCAGGCAAGTCCATGTTGAGTCCTTGCAATGTGCTTGTGATGCTTAACTCCAGCCCATCAGGATTATCTTCATCAAACATAGAGGGTAGATATAGAGTCCCTTGTATTGGGACTACACCAGAGAATAGCCTCGCAAAGATTGGATCTTGATCTTCCAGATATTCGCCAAGATTAAACTGACCCTCAAATGACAAGATAGATATGCCATCACCTTGAGCTCTAAATGACATAAATATTGGTGTTTTAAAAATAGTCGCGGTCACACCTCTTCCCGTCACACCGTCTCCATCAAATACAACAGCACCATTTAGATCATTTAACTCAAGATCTGCTGCGGGAATATTTAGCTTATTGCCAAGAAAATTTATCTCGCCAGAAACTTGCAATGGTTGAATAACTTGGTCAGATACTGAATCAGTTAGTTTAATTTTGAAACTAGTATCGCCTTCAAAAGAAAGTTGATCGGCAACAGAATCAACTTCATCAACTAAACCTGAATCAGCTAAAAAACGAAGAAGATTTTGCGCAGGCCCATCAGCCGTTCCTTCGAGATGTAATACAGAGTTTAAAAATGAATCAATGTACACATGGACATTTTTTACTTTAGTCTGATCAAATATTTTCGCTTGGTTAGAATATATATCAATACGATCTTTATTCATGCGCACAGATGCTTGCACATCCGTTAACTCAGGCCAACCTTGCAAGTACTCAAGCACACCATTTGATACATCAACATCAATCTGAAATACACCTGAATTATCCTCAAAAGGAAATTCTGCTAAATCGCCTCTCAACAAAACCGACCCTTGCGTTGCCAATCCTCGTTTTATCGAGTTAATTAACCATTCTTTAGTGTTATCGATACTTACAGCACTGGGGAAATAAAACCCAATACGGTTTGCATTTGCTTTTGTAATATATACTTGTGAATCCGTATAAAAATGTTCATCTTGCTTTTGAACATCAAGTCTTGCTTCAAGCTTTAGATCATCATTACTAATTGACAATGAATTTGATTTAAGTGAAAAGCTATCTAGATAATGCATCCATTCAATGTCGCCTTGTACATTAAAATTCATATCAAAATTTGGGTAGAACTTTGGCAAGTGTAATAACAAACTTTCTGAATTAATTTTTGCTTTGCCACCTACATCACCTCCGATAATTTGCGCACTAAGTCCAGTGATTTTACGGTCGCCCTCCTCAAACCATGCCTCCGCATTAGAGACGTAAGCAGAATACTGGAAAGAAGCCTGATGATCCTCCGATAAATCAAACCTTATTTTCAAATCATCTAAGTCTGCATTAAAACGAAACTGCTTAAGCTGATCTTCAAAGCGCACGACATGCGGTGAATAGTTATGCAAAGTATTACAAATAGCACCTACATCTGCCTCACCAACAAATGCGAATATACTTGTATTATTTTCTGAAGAGACCTCAGATTTAATATAAAGCTCAGTCTCATTCCAATCTTTTGCAGCTGTACCCACATTAATATTTATTGCTGAAAACTCCCAGCTATCATTATTTTTTTTCCATCTATATTGCATAGATAACTGTTGAATATAATCCTCACTCAAGCAAAGTGCTTGACCATCACTGCTTAAAGCATCTGTTATATTTGAAGCTTGAATAAAACCTCGCAATGAGGTTAAGGTAAGATTTTCGACGACACCCCATGCTTCTGTAGTTAAGGTTATTGGAACTTGCTCGCCATCCTCATCCCAAATCCGTTGTGCTACTTGAGACAAATGGAAATCTTCAGTAGATAAATAAAAGTCTATCTCTGCCTTATCTAACTCATGCAGACTGCCATTAATATCGACTTTCATCTTGATTGACTTACCTATCCCTTCTGGTAGATTTCCTTCTAGTAAAGCACGGTACCCACTAAACGTTGGATCTATAGAAATATCAATATCTTCAAAATAATAATCTGTTCCATATAAATCATCTTTCCAGCGAATGTTTGAATTTAATAAATTCAAATCAATATTGTCATACGCACTAGTATCATCATTCTCCATGGGGTCGCCCGACAAAAGAAAGGATTGATTAACATGAAATTTCCCCGCCTCATCACGCTCAACAAACAAATTCATACCATCCAGTGAAATTTGTTCGATACGAAGAGATCGAGCAAATAAAGTTGCTAGCAGATCAACTCTAATTTGAGCCAAGTGTACACTTCCTAAAACCTCACCATTTGAACGATCAATAATTTCGACATTCTCTGCGACAATTTCTGAAAGTGGATGAAATCGACTAACTTCTAGTGACTCTATTTTGATATCGGCATGAAGTGCATTACCCAAGTGATGTTGTATCCTTTCCTCCACGATATCACTGACATTTGGATATAGGCGAATCGCACTTACACAAATAGCAAAAATAACTAGCACAAAGGTAAACGCATACATAAGGGCATGCGCAACACGTAATAAAATTTGAATAATACTAGAACTCACTCTTAAATATGGTCACAGTAACACTACATCAAACTGTTCTTGCGTATAGAGAGATTCAACTTGCAGCTTGATAGACTTGTTCGTAAAGCCTTCCAATTCTGCCAGGTTGTCGGACTCTTCATCGACCAATAAATCCACTACTGACTGAGAAGCCATCACTAGTAAGTCACTTGCTTCATATTGCCGCGCAACGCGCATGATCTCTCTAAACAACTCATAACAGACGGTTTGTGCACTTTTAATCGATCCGCGACCAGAGCAAGTTGGGCAAGGCTCGCAAAGAATATGCTCTAAGCTTTCGTGAGTACGTTTGCGTGTCATTTCAACCAAGCCTAATGGTGAAACTTCACAAATTTGTGTTTTTGCACGATCTTTTTCTAATACTTTATCTAGCGCTCTTAGCACCTGACGTTTATGTTCTTCTTCTTCCATGTCGATAAAATCGATAATGATGATGCCGCCTAAGTTTCTTAATCTTAGTTGACGAGCAATCGCTTGTGCCGCTTCCAGGTTAGTCTTGAAAATCGTTTCTTCAAGATTCCGATTACCAATGAATCCACCTGTATTCACATCCACTGTCGTCATCGATTCGGTTTGATCAAATACCAAGTGTCCGCCTGATTTTAATAATACTTTTCGCTGTAATGCTTTTTGTAATTCGTCTTCAATTCCATGCAAATCAAAGATCGGTCGCTCACCACGATAACGTTTTATTCGGCCAACAGCCTCAGGCACAAGTTTTTCTGCAAACGAATGCACATTATGAATCGTTTCTCGAGAATCAATAAATATCTCGTCGACATCTTCTATATTGATATCGCGCAAAGTGCGAACCGCTAGAGGCAAATCAGAATAAACTTCTGCAATAGAATCTTCTTTACCAATATTTTCGACAATCGAATCCCAAAGCCTCAATAAGAAATCTAAATCTCTTTTGAGTTCTTCTTTTGTCGTGGATTCTGCAGCTGTCCTTAAAATACAACCGAACTGCTTACCACTCTCTTCTAGCAGCTCTTCAATAATTGATGACAAGCGCTCTCGCTCTTCTTCATCTTCAAGACGAGCAGACAAACGAATATCAGTAGAATATGGTAGTAATACTATATAACGTGAGGGGACAGTTATATTGGTAGTTAAACGTGCGCCTTTAGTGCCAATTTGATCTTTAACAACCTGCACTAATACTTGTTGGCCATCATGCAATAGATTCGAAATAGCTTCGTGCTCAACGGTCTCTTCAGAATTTTCATCGCGTGAGCTGCGCGATAAGTTAACAACATCCGATGCATGAATAAAAGCCGCTTTCTCAAGTCCGATATCAACAAATGCAGCATCCATACCTGGCATTACTCGACTTACCGCACCTTTAAAGATGCCACCGACCAAACCACGCCGCGCCATGCGCTCGATCTGCACTTCTTGCAGAACCCCATTTTCAACTAATGCGACCCTTGTCTCTCTCGGTGTGACATTAATCAGAATCTCTTCACTCATGTGTAATCCTTACAACAATGAGACGTTGACTTGCTTCAAAAGTTGCGCCGTCTCATACAATGGCAAACCCATCACTCCGGAAAAACTGCCCTGCAAATTTTCCACGAACATGGCTCCAAGGCCCTGAATAGCATAAGCCCCAGCTTTATCTTGAGGTTCTCCAGTTTGCCAATATTGTTTTATTTCTTCCTGAGACAATGGTCGAAAAGTAACCGCGCTAGTACTCAAGGAATCACCCAAAAAATCTAATTGTGACACTACCACAGCTGTGTGTACCGTGTGTACACGTCCGGACAAGCGTGAGAGCATTTGACAACCAATTTGCTCGTTTTTGGGCTTACCCATTATTTCACCATCAATACAAACGGCTGTATCTGCTGAGATCACTACATCCGTTGAGGAAGACTGATCTCGCACCACTTCGCCTTTTTCATGTGCCATTCTATGCACATAGTCAATCTCAGATTCACCATCATGCAAGGACTCATCAATATCGGCAGGAATAACTTTATAATCAACAAGACCAAGTTGTTCTAACAACTGAGCACGTCGTGGTGAAGCAGAAGCCAGGATAAGCGACATAAAAATCTAAATGTTATTATTTTTAACAAGATTATCACACGGAATATAATTCAACTGGGATCAAAAATTATTTACCGACTCAATAGTCAACCTGAAAATGGCTAAAAACTCCGACAAACTCGTGTAACAAGTGGCATTATAGCCCTTGGTCTATAATGTATTTATGCCGTAAAATCTTTAAAAATCGAGTTATTAAATATCTTAAGATAACTAGGCTCAAGCAAACCAATGTCTTAGCACAAGGTCAAAATAACAATTTACACAAACAACCTTGAGAATTATGAACCGAGCACTAATAAATACTAAAACTCTATTTTTCATTTTATTGCTAAGCATACCACTTGCTATCCACGCTGAAGATCAAGCCAAAATCATTGCTGGCTGGGTGGAAGCTGTTCGCATTGAGAATCTGGAATATGACATCAAAGCCAAGCTTGATTCAGGCGCAAAGACATCTTCAATTCATGCGGCTGATGTTACTGGCTTCGAAAAAGATGGTGAAAGATGGGTGAAATTTACTTTAAAGCTTAAAGATAGTCACGGCAACGATCACGAACTTGAATTAGAAAAACCACGCGTTCGCAATGT
>JBCDBX010000059.1:0-11425 GCA_039182865.1 Pseudomonadota bacterium | reverse complement strand
GTGAATTCAAAAATAAACTGCTGCCAATCAGAATTATCATTGTTTTCAACGTTCATATCATAATCTCCTGCAGTCACATTGAAGTAGCCATCAGCTGCAGTACGTGAACGATGATAGAAAATAACTTGATAGACCATATCTGCCTGAGTATCAAAGGATTGACCCCATGAGAACACATCACTCTGAGCAGGATGTGAATTCAACTCTGCATAAAAACGACCAGAGTGTGGTGTTACACCTAGAGTTCCCTGAGTTTGTAATTCAATGTGGTCAAAAATATTTTCTTCCTGCCAGCCAGGAATCGAATCAAAGTAGCCCCAAGAACCATTGTTTAAAGATCCCGGATCAGTATCAAAGTCGCCATTAGTTAATAAATTTGCGCTTGCTTGTGCACCAGCAAAAAAAACTAGTGCTATTAAAGACTGGAATATCTTTTTCAACATAATTTCAATCTCCATATTGAATGTGTTGTCAAACAGAATATATATTCTTAATTCACGATTATGCTTAAAGTTATGTTAAATACTGTGATGCACTAGACAAAAAAGTGGTTGATAAAGAAAAACTCAATAGCATTCAGCTTAAGCGATGACATAATAGTGCCATCGTTACATAATAACCTTAGAATAAAAAATACTTACTTAATAACAACCCCAACTAATTAAGCAAAACTACATTACTAATCACATATTAAATGTTCAGTTTTAAATTCAATCGTTGTAAAAATACTCTGCAAAAAGGTATATCAAAGTGTTTTGATCCTCTAAAAGATGAATTGGGAACGGTCCCAACAGAATTACAATCCAGCAAATTTGTGACTGGTAGCATGCTCGGTATTTGTACAGCGTATGCAATAAAAAATGAAATCGTGGAAGATAAGAAAATTGCTTGGATTGCAGATGCTGTTTTCGAGGAAATTTTTCGTCGCGATGCCACAATGGTTTTGACTAAAACTGATCACTGGCGAGATTGTAATGATGAAGAATTTATGGACGCCTATGAAAATGCAAAGGATTTAATTCAAAACGATCAAACACTCGATCTCACTTTGCTACAAAAATACCTAACTGATAATTACGACCCATCAACAACACTTATGCTCTAGCAATCTGAATTTATTTTTAAATTAGAGTTTTATATAATCTAAAATTATAGTCACCCCAAAAAGATATCAAAATCAATGACATTTGTTGTAACTGAACCCTGTGTGAAATGTAAATACACCGACTGTGTAGAAGTATGTCCTGTCGATTGTTTCCATGAGGGACCAAATTTTCTCGTAATTGACCCAGAAGAGTGTATAGATTGCGCTATGTGCGAGCCAGAATGCCCAGTCAATGCTATTCTATCTGAAGATGACCTTCCAGAAGACCAACAAGATTTTCTAGAAATCAACGAGGAACTAGCTGCTCAATGGCCTGTTTTAACAGTGCGCAAAGATCCTCCAGATGATGCGGCAGAATGGGAAGATGTCACTGAAAAACGCCAGTACATAGATCGATAACGATTAAATATTAATCTGGACTCTTGAACATACAAGCATCAACACTTCCATTTATCTTTGTTGAACATTCAAAAAATCCACTTGATGCGCTCACACTTGACGTATTTAATCTAAAAAACTCATCAAATAATCTCATTATACTATGTGAATCACGCGCTGATATTCACAACATTCGCCTGCAACTAATAAGACAAGCACAGACAAAAAACATCAAAAGCTTTCAGCTGCCGGATATAAATTCCATGCAAGATTGGGTATGGCAGCAAGCACGATCAAGCAAACCCATACTTAGTGAATATCACAAGCAGTTACTCTTAGTCGATGCTATTCGACAAAGTAAAAGTATTTTCAAGACTAATAATTTATGGGCCGTTAGCAAAGAGCTTATAAGTCTTTTCAATGAATGCACTCTTGCTCAAATTCCGCTTGAACTAGGTGAAAGCTCGTTTCGCGAGTTACTAAACAGCAGCTACGGACTATCAAAACAAGATTTACATAGCATTTCTAAAGAAAGTGAAATTATTTATAAACTATGGCTAGCTTATCAAGATCAAATTAAAGCAGGTAATTTGATTGATCCTATTGATCTGTATTGTCATTGGTTAGCAAATCAGAAGGAATTTTTCTCAGACAGCCATTTTTATTTGATTGGCAAACATAGAATTTATCCTGCAGAAGCAATTTTTTTAAACAGAATTAAAGATTCTCTAAGTATTTATTATCCTCAAGTTGACCCAGATAATTTAGCTACAGCAAATCACCCCCATTTAAAATTCTTTAGGACCTATGGTAATCATGCAGTAAAGCCTCTCGATATTATTTTTAATAGCTCAAGTGACACATTCAAAAGAATTAATCAATTAAAATCTGAGTTCCCAAATAACCCATTTCCCAAACACTTAAGTTTATTTACTGCTGGCTCAATAGAAAACCACGTCTGGGCGATATGTTTACAAACAAAAAAGTGGTTGCTTGAAGACAAAACACCGATTGCAATCATCGCAAATGATCGTTTACTAATAAGACGTATACGTGCTGTACTTGAAGAAGAAGGAATTCGAGCTAACGATTTGGGAGGATGGGCTTTTTCTACAACCAGCGCTGCGACCTCAATTGAGGCACTGTTAGATGCGACAGAAAAAGACTTTAAAAAAGAGCCATTATTAGATTTAATCAGTTCACCTTTTTTACCACAATCAGGAATCCTCAAATTTAAACAACAAGTTTACGCATGCAGAAATATCCTTCACAAACATAGAAGTTTACCTAGCGATAATATTGATAAATTTATTGAATTAATCTCGAAGGAATTAATGGTCAGCCATGAGCTGACCACCACACTATCATTATTGAAAGATTCATTTGAATCTTTTTTCAAGCCACTTCGAATTGGTGAGCACAAGCTATCTAAATTTTGTAATTCCTTAATGTCGGTTCTAAATGCATTAGGAATAAAAGATTGTTTAATTAATGATTTAGCAGGCGCACAACTACTTGATACACTTGAGTCATTAATTCATAGCACAAACAAAAGTGATATTCAGATCAATTGGAATGAATGGAGACAATGGCTAAGAGGAATATTTGAAAATAACTATTTCATACCTGGCGACACAGACAACAGAGTAACACTTTGTGGTTTTCAATATATTGATAATACTAAGTATGATTATGTAATTTTTGCAGGTATAGAAGAAAAAAGAATCATCTCAGCCAAAAAACAAGGCACGTTTTTCAATGAAAAGGTACGTTACGAGTTAAAACTAAAAACCAATCAAGAAACAAATGCAATAAATTATATTCGATTTAGACAAGTTATCGAACAAAGCAAGCATGTGCTACTAACAGCAGAATCTATTAGTAATGGTGAATCACAGGAAATAAGTTCCTGGGTGAAAATGATTGAACTATTCTCACAAAGTGCGTATTCACAATCATTAAAAGATGATGAATTACTCCAAATATTTTCTTCCTATAAAAATTTTAAAGCACTAAAAAAACATCAAGTTCAGACACAACCTAAAGCTTACTCTGCTTGCAAATTAGTCCCAGAAAACATATCAGCCACACAATACCAGTCACTTATTGACTGTCCATATCAATATTTTGCGAAATATATTTTGGGACTTAAGGATCAAGAACAATCTGAAAAATTCGAAGCTGCAGATTTCGGAAAATTAGTTCATCAAAGTTTATATACATTTCATTTTCAAGAGCATAATAAAGAAAGCATCAAGTTCACCATTGATAACCGAGATCAGCTCATCAAGCAATTAACCAACGTAAGCACTTCAATATTTAACCATGCCTTATTCTCAAAATCTGCCAAGCAGGGATGGTTTCAACGCTGGGCACTGAATATACCTGCTTATATAGACTGGTCAATTGAACGAAGTAATGAATGGAAGCCTCTCTTTGGAGAAAAGAAAATTAATCAGCAATTTATCGACTCCACCAATATTGAAGGTCAAATAGATCGTATTGATTCCAATCAACAACATCATTCTGTCGTTGATTTTAAAACGGGAAGTTTTCCTTCTGATAAGAGCATAAGGCATGGGGAAGCAGTACAGTTACCTTTTTATGCATTGCTAGACAGTAATATCAGCCAAGTGGAATATTTAGATCTTGGCAAGCGAGCCATTACTAATTCAAAAGCAATAATTAGCAAAGATGAGCTAAATGAGCTAAAGATAAAAAATTCCGAACGACTAATTTTTCTGCTTAATAGTTTACACAATCAAACCGAGTTACCAGCTTCAGGAATAGACAGCAAATGCAGAATTTGCGATTACGAAGGCTTATGTCGAAAGTCTCATTGGAACCGATAGAATATTATTTTAGTGCTAGTAAAAGTATCAATTTTACCAATAAATATAGTACAACAATAAATATAACTGTTAGAACTAACCCTATAACGATAAATTGTCCCGGGCTTCCATGCTCAAAATCTCTTCTTCGGTTTTCTTCGCTTTGAACTCCAAAAAAACTTGCTAACACACTTTTAAATACCTGCCATGTTGATGGATTAGAATGACTCATATCTCACTCATGCTGCTAAAGGATTAGTAATTATGATAACCTCGTGATGTACTAATAACATATAAGTAATCTGTAATATATAAAAATATAAAAAATGGGAGACCACAATCATGAGTATGATGTCTGAGTTTAAAGAGTTTGCAATGCGCGGCAATGTAGTGGATATGGCTGTAGGGATAATCATTGGCGCTGCATTTGGTAAAATCGTCTCTTCCTTTGTTTCGGATATTATTATGCCGCCACTTGGTGTAATTATTGGCGGTGTCGATTTTACTGATCTGGCAGTCACGATTAAAGCAGCATCGGATAGCGCAGAAGCAGTTACATTAAAATATGGTGCTTTTATTCAAACTGTATTAGATTTCGTTATCGTGGCTTTTGCGATCTTTATGGTAATCAAACTAATGAATTCTTTAAAGAAGAAAGAAGAAGAGAAACCTGAAGAACCACCAAAACCAAGTGCAGAAGAAGTGTTGCTAACAGAAATAAGAGACTTACTCAAAAAATAAAAATATTGGCAGATAAAGTAAATTGAATACTTTATCTGCCATCAGTAATTAGAGATTAGTTATATACTTGCTCACGTGTATTTCTAAATTCAACTTCAGGCCATTTTTCTACTGTTATATCCAGATTCACGCGAGATGAAGCCATATAAACCAACTCACCTGCGTGATCCAATGCAATACCATTAATGGTTTTTTGCTTTAACTTTTCAAGCTCTTGTTCTGACTCTGAATATAACCAACGAGCGGTATACACATTAACGGCTTCGAATTGGCAATCCACGTTGTATTCTTCTCTCAAACGATGTGCCACAACATCAAATTGCAATACGCCAACTGCACCTAATATCAAATCATTATTATTTACTGGCCTAAATAATTGTGTAGCACCCTCTTCACAAAGTTGCATAAGACCTTTTAGTAACGCTTTTGTTTTTAATGGATCTTTCAATTGAGCACGACGAAATAATTCGGGCGCAAAATTTGGAATCCCTGTAAACACTAATTCTTCTTTTTGTGAAAAAGTATCGCCAATACGAATCGTGCCATGGTTATGTAGACCGATGATATCGCCAGGATAAGCTTTCTCTACATGCCCACGCTCTGCAGCAAAAAAAGTCAATGCATCGGTAATTTTCACATCGCGATGAATACGCACATGGCGCAATTTCTTTCCTTTTTCAAAACTTCCCGAGCAAATTCTCATAAAAGCAATACGGTCGCGATGATTAGGGTCCATATTCGCCTGGATTTTAAAAACAAACCCTGAAAAGCTTTCTTCCTCTGCATTAACTTCGCGCTCAAGTGTGGCGCGAGATTGTGGAGCAGGTGCTACTTCAATAAACTTGTCTAATAGCTCCTGCACACCAAAATTATTAATTGCAGAACCAAAAAATACTGGCGTAAGTCTTCCTGCTAAAAATTCATCGTGGTCATATTCATGACTAGCACCTTTAACCAATTCTATTTCTTCACGAAATGCATCGGCATCATCTAAAATCTCATCAAGACGTGAATTGTCTAATCCCTCAATGACTTCGCCATCGAGTTTTTTACCACCATGGGTTGCACCAAAAAGATGGACAGAATTATTGAGCAAATGATAGACGCCCTTTAAAGATTTACCCATACCAATGGGCCAGGTAATGGGTGCACAATTGATGTTTAAAACAGATTCAACCTCATCGATAAGTTCGATCGGTTCACGTCCCTCTCGATCAAGTTTATTAATAAATGTCACGATAGGAGTATCACGTAATCGACAAACCTCCATGAGCTTAATTGTACGATCCTCAACACCTTTCGCACAGTCAATTACCATCAATGCTGAATCAACAGCAGTTAATGTTCTATAGGTATCCTCTGAAAAATCTTCATGGCCGGGTGTATCTAGCAAATTGACAACACAATCATTGTAAATAAATTGCATGACGGAGCTGGTCACCGAAATTCCACGCTGCTGTTCTAACGCCATCCAATCAGATGTCGCATGTCTGTTAGCCTTTCGCCCCTTGACTGTACCCGCCTGCTGAATCGCACCACCATACAACAACAACTTTTCAGTGATAGTTGTTTTACCTGCATCAGGATGTGAAATGATGGCGAACGTCCTACGACGTTCCGTTTCAATTAAATGTTCGCTCATGGATAATATGATGACCAAATCTGGTCGGTAGAATTTTGAACTTTATAATTCCTTAGCAAAAATTACCGCATCTTCCCTGCCATGCTTTGCTGGATAATATTTTTTCCTAATGCCGACTTCATTAAAACCTTCCGACTCATACAAAGAAATTGCATACTTATTGGAAGGCCTTACTTCCAGAAAAGCACATTTTGCTTGCATATCTTTGGTACGCGCAAGTAATTCTTTTAAAAGTTTACGCCCGAGACCTTCACCTTGTACTTTAGGATCAATACATATATTTAATATATGACACTCAGCAACAGCGACAATAAAAACAGCATAACCAATAATCGTTTTATCTTGCTCTGCTACCCAACAATGATAGCCTGCCTTTATACAGTCTCTGAATATTGATTTACTCCATGGGTATGGATATGCACGATCTTCAATTTCCATCACAGCATCCAAATCCCTAGATGCCATCGCACGAAAATTTGTTTGTGGGAAAGATAAAACTGCACTCATAATGAAAAAGCCTGCTGTCTAGCAAATTTTAAATCTTCCCATACTTTACGTTTTTCTTTGGGACTACGTAGCAAATATGCAGGATGATAGGTCACAATAGTAGGAATGTTGAATTTATCAAGCGTATATAAACGTCCACGCATCTTTCCGATCGGTGTATCAACTTGCAATAATGATTGTGCTGCGATTCTTCCTAAAGCCAAAATAATTTTAGGTTCTAGTAACTCAATTTGACGATGCAAATAAGAACTGCATGCCTGTACTTCCTCCGGCAATGGATCGCGATTATTCGGGGGTCGACATTTCAAAATATTAGCGATAAAAACTTCTTCCCTGGCTAAACCTATTGCGCGTAACATTTGTGTTAATAATTGTCCTGCACGACCCACGAATGGCTCACCTTGTCTATCCTCATCTGCACCAGGCGCCTCACCAATAATCAACCAATCCGCTTTATGGTGCCCTGTTCCAAATACGATTTGTTTCCTGGTTTTGTGTAAAGAGCATGTCTGACATAAAGAAACATGTTTTGCTAATGCATTTAAATTTAAATCCTGAATATCATCAACCGATACTTTAAACTCTGTTTGATAGTTTTTTTTATTAACAATGCCCTTTGTATTAACATCCTCAGCAAAATCATTAACTTCATGCTCTATCGATTCATCAAAACTTAACTCTCGACGATTCCACTGCTTGATACCAAATGCATCCAGATATGCCGTGCGATTCATACTTATACCGTACTGAGCTGCGGATGTTTACGATTCATAGATTGATGTATTTTGTTAAGCGCGTTTAGATAAGCCTTGACAGATGCAATTACAATATCCGTATGCGCACCATGCCCATTAACAATTTGCCCTTCTTTTTCTAGACGCACAGTCACTTCACCCTGAGCATCCGTGCCACTTGTAATACTATTCACCGAGTAGAGCTGTAATTTAGCATCGCTATGGACAATTTCTTCGATTGCTTTAAACGAGGCATCGACCGGCCCTCCACCAGGTGCTTTTGCACTTTCTTCCTTACCATCCACAGTTAACACTAGCTTTGCATTTGGATCTTGTTCGGTATCAGAAAATACTTTTAATGATACTAACTTAAATTTTTCATAAAGGTGTGCATCGTCTTCTGCTACGATCGCTAACAAATCTTCATCAAATATTTCATGTTTTTTATCAGCAAGATCTTTAAAAGACGAAAATGCTCGATTCAACTCATCGTCAGCCTCAAACTCAACACCCAAATCTTGTAAACGCGTTTTAAATGCATTTCGGCCAGAGTGTTTTCCAAGAACAAGTTTATTTGCATTCCAACCTACATCTTCCGCGCGCATGATTTCATATGTCTCTCGTGCTTTTAATACACCATCCTGATGAATACCTGACTCATGTGCAAATGCATTCGCACCTACAATAGCTTTATTAGGCTGAACAGGGAAACCTGTAACTGATGAGACTAAACGTGATGCAGGAACAATATGAGTCGTATCAAGATTGCTATCACAATTAAATACATCTTGGCGAGTACGCACAGTCATTACGATTTCTTCTAAAGACGCATTACCTGCACGTTCACCCAAACCATTAATCGTACATTCAACCTGGCGCGCACCATTTAGCACTGCAGCAAGCGAGTTTGAAACCGCTAAACCCAAATCATTATGGCAATGCACGGAAAATATAGCTTTATCTGAATTAGGGATTTTTTCAATCAAGTTTCGTATTAACTCTCCAAACTGCTGGGGAATATTGTAACCAACCGTATCAGGTATATTGATTGTACGCGCACCAGCTTCTATCACCTTCTCAATAATATGACATAAAAAATCTAACTCAGATCGACCAGCATCTTCAGGTGAAAACTCGATATTATCTGTAAAATTACGCGCTCGTTTCACAGCAGCAATGGCTTGCTCGACAACTTGCTCTGGCTGCATACGCAACTTTCTTTCCATGTGGATGGGAGATGTAGCGATAAAAGTATGAATGCGACTTGAATTTGCGGGTTTGAGCGCTTCACCTGCACGGTCTATATCTTTATCTAACGCGCGTGCCAACCCACAAACCGTACTATCTTTAATAGAGCTGGCAACGGCTTGTACAGATTCAAAATCACCACGACTAGCAATGGGAAACCCGGCTTCAATTACATCAACCTTCATGCGCTCCAAGGCTTTGGCAATATGTAGCTTTTCATCCTTGGTCATTGATGCCCCAGGGCTTTGCTCGCCATCACGCAAGGTCGTGTCAAAAACAATTAATCTATCACTTGTACTCATTTTGCTGCTCCAGCATTCAACAAACCATAAACTATTACATGGCTGTGTCGGTAATTATAAAGAAGTTTTTCTATAGAAGCGTTTTACCTCGCCAGGAATAATAGATAGCCGCTACTGCGGCAGCAATAAGAGGAGTAAAGCTGAGAGTGCTCGGTAGCAAAATATGGGCTGGAGTAACATCATGGGCGCTACTATACCCAACTATCTAAGCGATTGACAACGCCTATTTGACAGCCTGATCAGTTTTAGCTGCTGACCGTACACGCTTGCGACGATAACGAACGAGATGTGTAAAGGGACCTGATAATGCATAAACCGCAAACACACCAAACATCACTTTAGGTGGATCAATCGACGCCAGCATAAAAATACCAACAACCAGCAGCATCGCCATAAATGGAATCTTGTTACGCACATCGAATTCTTTGAAGCTATAGAAGCTTAAATTGCTTACCATTAATGCCCCTGACACCATCGTTATAATAAATGAGAATATCCATAACTCAGCCCCTGTATATTTAAGATCGTGACACGCCCATACGTAGCCCAACATCACACCAGCGGCTGCCGGACTTGGCAAGCCTTGAAAGTATTTTTTATCTTGTTCAGATGATCTCGAGTTGAATCGCGCCAATCTCAGTGCGGCAGCCGCTGTATAGAAGAAAGCTGCCAACCAACCCAATTTCTGTAAAACCCAACCTTCATACATGACATGTTGCAAAGACCACTCGAAAATCACTAATGCGGGCGCCAAACCAAATGAGATTACATCAGCCAAACTATCATACTCTTTACCGAAGCTGCTGGATGTGCCCGTAAGGCGTGCCACTCTTCCATCAAGACCATCTAAAATCATAGCAATAAATATCGCCACAGCCGCTGATTCAAAGCGCCCCAGGGTTGCAGACACAATGGCATAAAACCCGGCGAAAAGTGCGCCTGTTGTCAGTAGATTAGGCAGTAGATAAATGCCCCTTCTTGATCGAGATGGTTCTGCCATGCTTACACTCCAGAATAGCGCTTAGTCTGTGTTTTTAAGACTAATTAAATTAGCCAATATATCCCTACCAGCTAGGGCCTTATCATTCATTTGCCCAACCACTTTAGCTGTCTTTGGTAAATAGACATGCACCATACACCCCATCGCTGCAAAACCACAACGCTTTCCTTGACCAACGCGCTCACCAGGATGAATATGAGTACTGGCATGTTGTAAAGGTGAATTTAACTCAATTTCAACAACGACATCACCTTCTTCATCTGATCGAATACAAAATGCCAAGCACTTCTTTTGCTTCTCAGTATTTTGCACCCAAAGATGCTCAACACGACCTTCAACCGGACTATGCACATTGAATTCTCCCCAAACAAACTGGCTTATTGTGTAACGGGTCGTTAATCGATTTAAAAATGGATCCTGTGTCTCGATTGTTTCTAAAATTCGGCCATCGACAGGGCTAATCACAGCTTGAGGAATCGGTGGAATCTCACGACGAAAGTCACGAATAAAAAGTAAGAACAACAACCAGAGTCCCCATAAATAATAATTGGGGAGTCCAGTTACAAAATAGAAGCCTATTAAAATAAGCGTAATGAGAAGAAAGAATCCCTGGAATTCTTTTGCAACCGGCAACATACCTTCTTCCATGTTGGCCACTTACTCTGATTATTAGTTTTTTTCTTTATCAACCAATTTGTTTGATTTAATCCAAGGCATCATGCTGCGAAGTTTTTCACCCACTTCTTCAATTTGATGCTCACGGCCACGACGTCGCATGGCTTTCAAGGTTGCTGCGCCCGCCTGATTCTCGAGGATAAATTCTCGCGCGAATTGACCCTGTTGAATTTCAGTTAAAATTCTTTTCATCTCCGCTTTTGTCTCATCTGTAATGATGCGTGGTCCACGTGTTAAATCGCCATATTCCGCAGTGTTCGAT
>JBCDBX010000058.1:0-11500 GCA_039182865.1 Pseudomonadota bacterium | reverse complement strand
TGATGCATTTCTTCTTCTCAAGCAGAGACGTTATGATGAATCAATCACTGCGTTTGAGAATTTTCTGCAAAGTTACCCTAATAGTAAATATGCAGCAAATGCACAATATTGGTTGGCGGAAGCCAACTATGTCACCAAACGTTATGATGTTGCTTTAGTCGAGTTTGATAAAGTGATTAATCAATATCCCACCTCTAGCAAAGTGCCTGATGCACGTCTAAAGATTGGTTATACGCAATATGAATTGGGCGACTACGCGCAGGCGAGGACAACGCTAACACGACTGCGCGCACAATATCCAAATTCAACAGTGGCGGGATTAGCACAACAACGTTTAGAGCGTATGGAGCGCGAAGAACGCTAAAATATTAAATCATTAGCATCATAATGGGATCAGGCTTCGAAACCTGATCCTTAACTTGATACATTCTTTTCAGATTCTCTTAAATGCTACAATTCTCTGTATGTCAGACAATAGACTTCGAATTACAGAGATTTTTTATTCCCTTCAGGGTGAAGCACGCACCGCTGGATTCCCTACCGTCTTCGTCCGTTTAACGGGCTGTCCGCTGCGCTGTCAGTATTGTGATACTGAATATGCGTTCAGTGGTGGTGACTGGATGAACTTTGCTGAAATTTTTGCTGAGATAAAAAAATACGACACACCTTACATCACGGTGACAGGCGGAGAACCACTTGCTCAACCCGGTTGTTTGAAGCTATTGAAAAAATTATGTGACGAGTCATATGATGTCTCGCTTGAAACTAGTGGTGCAATAATTTTAAAAGGTGTCGATGAACGTGTGAATAAAGTGATGGATTTAAAAACACCTTCATCAAACGAATGCGATAAAAATCTTTTTGAAAATTTGCAATGGATGGATAAAAAAGATCAAATAAAATTCGTGATTTGTAACGAACAGGACTACGTTTGGAGCAAACAACAAATTAAAGCGCATGACTTGCAAACTAAATGTGAAATTCTGTTTTCTCCAAGTAATGAACAATTATCACCCGCACAGTTAGCGGACTGGATTCTGCATGATCAATTACCTGTACGTTTCCAAGTTCAACTGCATAAGGTTTTATGGGGTGATCAACCGGGAAAGTAATTATGACTAAGGCAGTCGTATTGCTATCAGGTGGCTTAGACTCAACGACAACACTCGCAATTGCTAAATCCGAAGGATATGACTGCTATGCGATGAGCTTTCGCTATGGACAACGTCATACTGCAGAGCTTTATGCGGCCGAGAGAATTGCGAAGAGTTTTGAAGTCAATGAGCATCATATTGTAGATTTGGATTTATCATTTTTTGATAATTCTGCACTGACGAATCCAAACATTGAGATCCCAACCCACGCTGCTGAAGGCATACCTGTGACGTATGTGCCTGCACGTAACACAATATTTCTTTCAATTGCGATGGGGTGGGCGGAAGTATTGAAGGCGGATGCAATATATATTGGTGTGAATGCCGTTGACTATTCTGGTTATCCAGATTGTCGTCCAGAATTTATTGAAGCTTTTCAAAATATGTCCGACATTGCTACTAAGTCTGGTGTGGAAGGTAGTCGATTAAAAATACATACTCCGTTAATTCAGCTCACCAAAGCTGACATTATTCAAAAAGGTGATCGACTTGGTATTGATTATTCACAGACGGTGTCCTGTTATCAGGCAACCGATGATGGATTGGCTTGTGGTAAGTGCGATTCTTGTCGTTTAAGAAAGCAAGGCTTTGCCGAGGCAGGGGTTGCGGACCCTACGCGTTATGTATAGCCTTTCCGACTAAAGAAAACTAATCTATACATATAATTCATCTATAGGCAGGTCAAAAGCTTGCTAGCAAATATATTAGATATAATTAATATGCTAATATTAATAAAAAACAATGAGGTAAATCCATGTCAGATACGAAGAAACTCGCGCTAATTGCTACTAAAGGAAGTCTTGATTGGGGCTATCCTCCATTTATCCTTGCCTCAACAGCGGCAGCACTGGGTTATGAAGTTCAAATATTCTTTACCTTCTATGGACTTCAACTTCTCAAAAAAGATATCAATGCAAAGGTGACACCATTGGGTAACCCAGCGATGCCAATGCCTATGGCAATGGACAAGTGGTTTCCAACACTTGGAACGGCATTGCCAGGGATGGAATCAGTGATGACTTCTATGATGAAAGCAAAAATGAAGAAGAAGGGAGTTGCGAGTCTGCAGGAGTTGCGTGATCTTTGCCTTGAAGCTGAGGTAAAGCTCATTGCTTGCCAGATGACGGTCGATTTATTTGATTTTGAACCAGGTGATCTCATCGATAATGTTGAGTTTGGAGGAGCTGCTACGTTTTTTGAGTTTGCTGGCGAAGCAGACATTACGTTGTATGTGTGAGATAGTCTCTATATATAAGAATTTGATAATATTCTAAAATACTGTATTATACACGCCTATGGGTAGTAGGCGGCTCAAATGGGCCGAAATTAAGGAGGAATATAATGTATAAAAATAATTTAGCTCTAGTCTTCATCTTTTTATCAATCTTTTTAACAATTTCAACTAGCTCAGCTGAAACATCCACTGATCAAACACCTTCAGCAACTCAGCAGATGCCATATGGGAATATGCCACATGGAATGATGCAACCTGGCATGAACCCTTATGCCATGATGGGCAACCCGATGATGAGTGGAATGATGCCTCCCATGATGGGGCCGAATATGATGTATCCGATGATGAATCCGATGGCCATGATGGCTCCTATGATGAATCCTCAAATGCACGCTTATTGGATGAATATGATGGCGTCTATGATGGTCAATCCCACTGTAGATGGCATGACGAGTGCCCAATCTCTCGACAGTATGATGCGCATGATGGATCCAAAGCTTGTGTTAGCCATGATGGGAGGTACTTATGAGAAACGCGAAGATGATGATGTCCCAGACGTTCTTCCGATTGCAAAAATTCCAGGATTCCCTACTCAGACACAAATAAATTTACCGGAAAATACTGTGTCGCCCAGTGTCAGTGATGAGGCGAAAAAGAATGCATTTCAAACCATGATGATGATGAGTCCGCTATCTATGCGCGACATGCTTAGTCTGGTCACTCACAAATTGCCCTTTGAAGAGGACGTGACCTGGGAAGATGCGGTTGAATCGATGATGCTTAGGGCAAATGAAGTCAACTTTAAATTTGTGGGTTCAAGTCCAATGTATAAAGAAATTGAGGCCCTCACTGGCGAGCCAACGCCAAAATTAGAAATATTTAGATTTTGCGATGCTTTGGTTGCTCGCAAAATTCTTGATTACATGCCCGAGTTTGTCATCTTTTTACCTTGCCAGATTGCATTAGTTGAAGATGCTGATGGACAACTATGGGTGATGACAATGGACTGGGATGTAAGTTGGTTGGATTTTGCTCAAAATCCAAATTCACATTTATCGAAAGAATTGCGCGCAGACGCGAAACGTATTCGAGAGGATATTCGCTACATTATGGAGGGTGCGGCGACTGGAGATCTATAGGGAATATCTATTTTAATAATTAGGAGTCGTTTTATGTTACGTAAAAGTTTAATGATCGTAATTTCGGTCATTTCCATGTTATTAGTCACTGTCGATGCAGAACAGAATAATTACAGCAGTATGGAAATGAGTTATCCCATGCAACAGTCAATGAATCCAGAAGTTTGGACCAAGATGATGACGATGATGATGAACCCTAGTCAGTCATCGCCGATGGAAAATTGTGCGCTGTGCCATCAAGGTGAAGACCTTGCGCGCTACGCAGAACAATTTGGTCCCATGATGGATTCCATGTTTAACATGTATAAGTCTGTATCACCTAACCAAGCGATGCAGTACATGAATCCAATGATGAGTATGATGAATCCAATGATGTACATGAACATGATGTATCCGATGATGAGCATGATGGGCCCAATGATGGGAATGATGGGCCCCATGATGAATCCGATGGCCATGATGGGGCCAATGATGAACCCTATGGGGATGATGAACCCCATGGCTATGATGGGTCCAATGACTAATCCCATGGGCATGATGGGAGGTGGATATAATCAAAACCCAATGAATACTGTGATGGAACCTAAAGAGTATGAGTCGTGGTTTGATCAAATGACGGAAATGATGAAGTCAATTGTGCCTCAAACAGAACAAGAGCAGTAAGTTGCTATGATGTCAAGGTGGTCAGTTTGGGCTGCCTTGTTAAATAATTTAGGATGTACACGATGACAAGGATGTCAATTTTAATATTTTTCTTTATTAGCACAATGCCAATCGTGTAATGTGCTGTTATAATCCCGCCCTTTGTTAAACCAGCATAACTTTCATGGAAGACCTTTCAAATATTCAACTTATTGCCTTTTATGGTTTTTTAATTGCTCTTGTCTTTGGTTTTGTGGGTAACAAAACACACTTTTGCACCATGGGGGCAATTAGCGATGTGATCAATATGGGGTCCAAGGGTCGCTTAAGTGCCTGGTTCCTGGCGGTAGGCATCGCCATTTTAGGCGCTCAAGTACTGAATCTCACAGGGATGGTAGATCTTGGCAGTACCATGTATTTATCAAGTAATTTCCTATATCTAAGTTATATTCTGGGTGGATTGATTTTTGGCATCGGTATGACTCTTGCTGCCGGTTGTGGTCAGCGCAACCTCGTTCGTGTTGGGGGTGGGAATCTCAAGGCCTTGATCGTTGTGATCGTATTAGGTTTTTCTGCCTACATGACAATGCGGGGTTTATTAGCCATTGTTAGACTTGACTTGATTTATAAAGCAGATGTCGATTTGAATAATGTTGGAATGGATTCTCAAGGTATTTCCCAGGCCATCAGTGCTTTTAGTGGCATCAATGATGGCATCACTTTACAAAGTATTATCGCTATAATTATCGGCTTGGTATTTATTGCTTATGCATTAAAACATGCTGAGTTTAGATCCAGTTTTGACAATATACTTGCAGGTGTCGTCATCGGCGGGTGCGTCATACTCGCATGGTATGTTACAGGTTATGTAGGTGCAAAAGATGATTTTGATCCTACTGCTCCGCAAGGCCTAACCTTTATTGGTCCTACTGGTAATACGCTGAGTTATCTAATGACTTTCACGGGTGCTGAAATAAATTTTGGCATAGCCGTGACTTTTGGAATGATTTTGGGTTCATTTGTTTATGCTATTTTTTCTGGCAACTTTAGGATTGAAACTTTTAGTAATCAGTCGGAAATGGTAAGCCATTTAGTTGGCGCTGTGTTGATGGGCTTTGGTGGAGTGTTATCGTTTGGATGCACTATCGGTCAAGGCGTCACTGGTATTTCAACACTAGCGATAGGTTCGTTTATGGCGCTAGCGGGTATATTTTTTGGTAGTGCGTTGACGATGAAAATGCAGTACCACATGTTGGATGATAGTTTTGGAAAAGCGCTGAGCAATAGTTTATCGGACTTGCTCAATCCGTTTAAAAAAGAAGAGACCTAAATATTACTATAAGATGCTTTGCATTATTTATATCATCAGTATAATGCAGCGCACCAAATTACAGAGAGCTCTCTCTGTAATACCCACATCTGCAAAAGCTGCATCAAGTAGCTGAATAAGAATATGGGCCGTTAGCTCAGTTGGTAGAGCAGTTGGCTTTTAACCAATTTGTCGAGCGTTCGAGTCGCTCACGGCCCACCATCCATCCAGATAAATATTACATTTAAATTTATTATTTCAAATCATTCCCTTTGAGAGTATTGAAAAGTTTTTAGTACGAATAGTAAGAACCGCTTTGTGTATTTTTTTAGAGATTTTATAAATATGATGTGTCAGTCCAGCGCTATTAAGTGACATATTAAATTAACAAATTTGTTAGGCATTCTTAAAGCAAGTGTTGATCAATTGTTAAAGTTTTGTATTTGGTCAGTATTTAAGACCTTGATCACATAAATAATTGTAACTGTGAACCCTTTCATAATCTTAAATTAATACCCCTCTAAAAATGCATGTTTATTCAAGCTGCATAGAAGTTAACGGTCGTTTTTATGTGTTCAACGGTTATAGAATAAATTGACCGACTTGCGCGTTAACAACATACTTATTCCGGTGAATTGAATCACTTGGATTAGAATTTTCTTGCTGCTATTTGCGTTAACGCTTGTTGGAGTTAAATATGAATTTTTTTCGAGCTTTATTAAAAGGAACTTTTCTGTTTATATTTTTTACATTTGTAAATAATGTACATGCAGTTGTGGTTGATTTTGAAAATACTGGAATCATGAGTATTCAAAATACTTATTTTGATTCGAATTTTAATGATACAAGTTTAACAACTTTGAATAATGTCGCTTTTTATCTTGATGGCAGTATCGTTGCTGGCGGCGCTAATGGGATTTATTTTAGTGAAGGTGTCTTGTTACAGAATCCTTCGCAAGTGCAGGAAACTGTATTACAAAATTTAACGGGTGGTTCTATTTTATATGGAACAGGTGAGTCGCCATCCACTAATGTTGGCCATAATCCTGCTTCTAATCCTGATTATGTTCCAACTAACGAAATAATAATTGACATAGACACGCTTACTGATGTTACTTCGGTTGGTGGGATATTGATTAATGGATTGAATACAGATAATGAAGCGGATCTTGCAGATTACCAAGTTGCATTTTTTTCAGATACACTTTTGCTTGAGACATTGTTTTTCAATAATCTAGCGTCTTCTTCTATGCCAGGAAGTGCTAACTTCTTTTATGATTCTGGCGATGTTGCGATCACACAGGTTATCATTACAGGGGTCCCATTTGATTTTGGTAGCCCACAAAATAATGGTGCCACTGAATGGGATTTTCTAATTGATAATATTTCATTTAATGAGTCGGCAACTCTTGTCCCTTTGCCTGCAGCATTACCATTATTTTTAACGGCATTGTTTGGTGTTGGATACTTCGCAAGCAAAAGACAATAGACTCGATAGACATATATAGTTATTCAAATAAAAGCCCTGATTGTAAATTTACAATCAGGGCTTTTCATTTGGTAAAATTAAACTAATTACTTAGCTTTAATCTTTGTTTCACCAGATCCTGATTCGCCAAGGTTATCTTTCCATGTAAGTGAAATTGTATCTCCATCAGCGCCACCCTTCATTTTAAATGATAAGTAAGGGTTTTTTGATACACCAGTTCCCCAGTAAGCATCCATTACGACAGTGTCATTATGTGTGACGACAACTTCTTGAATGAAGTATGCAGGAACAAGTTCACCTGTCTCTTTATCTTTTCTTGCACCCGTTTCCATGGGGTGTGTCATCAGCGCTTTGACGGTTGTAACATCATCTTTAAGGCTTGCTCTAATTTTGACTTTTTTGCTCATTGATTCTTTCCTCTTGCAGAATTACTAGCAACCGCCAGCAGTTACTTTAACGGGTGTTTTTGCTGTGTAGAGTCCACTACCAGTTTTTACCACTGCGACAACATTAGATGTTTCACGCATTTTCACGCGTAATGAAACTGAAGACTCAATTAGATCATTGATAAAGAATGTTGCTATGTAAGGACGTGGGTTATTAACAACTAGTACGTCAATAGACTTCACGTCATCTAAATCAGTTGAAATGGTAATCGGCACAGTTGCTCCATTACTAGCGATTTCTGGTGCATCAATTGTGATGTTACCTTCCTGCATTGTTTCGCCACCAGTAACATCTGCTAAAGCCTTGTCATATTCAGTTTGATCAAATGCGATGGTTGGCCATTCTGCAAATACTAGCTTAGAAAAACCTGCCAGTGATGCAAATACCGCACTGATATAGCTGTATTTTAAAATATTGCGTCTAGGTATATTCATAATTCTCGTATGGTTTTGTCGGGGTTAATTTTCAAAAGGCGAGTATTTTAAACAATAAGCGACCACTTTGTTAGAGTATTTTTCAATCTCTTATTGTTGCTTTCTTTGGAATTCTCGCAATTCATTCTTTTTAACTTCTATTCTAGCCTTACTATTTTTGTCGATACCTGTTTGACGCAATGCAATAAGATATTGTTCCATTGCAGTATCATATCTTGCGGTCATCATATCGTAATCGGCCAAGGCCTCGTGACTAATCCATGGGTATCCGGCGGCTTCCGCAGCACGTGCTCTAAGGCGCTGTATGGCTGGATTTCCTGTGATTGTTAAATTTAGAGTATCTAATTTATCTAATGCTTTTTTAGGCTGCTTGCTCTCGATCAAAGCCGTTGATAAATAAAAGATGACAGTTTCATTCCTTGGATAAGACTTGTCCAGATTTTCCAAAATATCAAGAGCACTTTCATTATCTCTGTTAGCAATTAGAACCTGTGCTTTTGCAATTGAAACTGGGAATATTTCATTGTTATTAGGTTCAATTTTATTGATTGCATTAATCGCTTTTTTACCTCGCCCAAGACGGCTTAATGCCAGGCCATAAATATAGTGATTAATATTGCTAGGGTTTTTCTCTATCTGTTTACGATAGTGATTCACCAGCTGATTTGCATCACTTGAAATTGCAATTATACGTGCCTTGGCGTACTGATAGTGAATCGTGTCTTCAATAAAGTTTCGATCACCGAATTGCGCCGCACGCGCTCGGGAGTCACTTACACGTGAGAGTGTTAGAGGGTGTGTTCTTAAAAATTCTGGAACTTGGGCAGCACTCACTTGTGACTGTGCATTTAAGCGTTCAAAAAATCTTGGCATACCATGGGGATCAAGGTTTGCATTGACGAGTAACTGCATGCCGAGGCGATCAGCCTCTCTCTCGAAAGAACGTGTATAAGCTAACTGGGATTGCTGAAGTGTGCCTAATGTGGCCGCAGTAGCAGCTTGTCCCGCGCCAGAGCCTCCCCCATAGATAGTGGCTAGAATACTTCCGAGTAGTGCCAGTGTGCTAACGACACTTAACTGCTGTTGTCTTGAGAACTGGCGTGCGATATGTCGCTGGGACACGTGAGAAATCTCATGTCCCACCACACTAGCAAGTTCGGATTCATTTTCGGTAAGTACAAATAAACCACTATTAATCGCGACAATTCCTCCAGGCATGGCGAATGCGTTAATGCGATTATCAAAAACGACAAGAAAGTAATAAGGGAAGTCTGAATTCAAACCGCCAGAGATCAAGCGTGTGCCCAATGACTGTATGTAACTTCTTATTTCGGGATCCGTTGATATGGGGAGTCTGCGGTTAACTTGGGGTAATAAAATTTTTCCCAATTCGGCTTCTTGATTAACGCTCAGCACTTCGCTTGCGGGATCTCCAATATCGGGCAGGTTAAAGCCATACTGTGGTTCATCCTCGGCGAGTAAGGAATTTATTCCTGGGAAGAAAGTGAGGATGGCAGTTAAAGCTGTGATAAATAGAGAGTTCTTCAAGTATGTCCTTATAACAATTAGATAATTATAAAAGGTGTTTCTAAACTATTTAGCATTAGAACGTCATTTTGACTACTTGATGTCGGTTAAATTCCTCTTTTGAGTGAAAATTATCATTTGGCTATTAGAGTGTGCGCTTGACTATCTAAAATGGCTTAATCATAATATCACCGTTTTCTAATATTCAGGTGGCAGAGGAGATAGAGTCCTTCGCATCAATCCAGCAATGCCATAACTTTGTAAATAATAGCTGGATAACTGATTACAATTTAAAATAAACCAATCAAGTTTGAACTATACTGGAGGTTCTGTCGATGGCCGATTTCGATCAAGAATTGGACGCATGCGGGTTAAATTGCCCACTACCTATACTAAGGGCAAAAAAATCATTATCAGGCATAGAAAGCGGGCAGGTGTTGCATATAATTGCGACTGACCCGGGTGCAGTTAAAGATTTTGAGGCATTTGCCAAACAAACTGGCAATGAATTACTAGAATCGAATGAAGACGGTGGAAAATTCCACTTCTACGTCAAGAAAAAGTAAATCGATTTAAGCAAGTATTAGATTTTGGAAAAAATCCGTAGGCATTGCCTGCGGATTTTTTTTCGCTTGTCGTTAAATTGCTTTGCAACTTGCTTGAGAAGGTGATTAGAGCGTGTATGATGGCACGTTTTTCTGGGCTAAAAAGTACTTATTACTATGCGTCATATCATTTCAATATTGCTTGAAAACGAAGCGGGAGCTTTGTCGCGAGTATCGGGCTTATTCTCAGCACGTGCGTACAATATTGAATCCTTAACGGTAGCACCAACCGAAGATCCCACAATTTCCAGGATCACTGTCGTTGCCCAAGGTGAAGAACATGTGGTTGAGCAGATTATGAAACAACTTAATAAGTTAGTAGATGTTATTAAGTTGATAGATCTTACTGAAAATGATCACTTTGAAAGAGAAATTATGCTTATCAAAATTTCTCCGATTGGTAGTCAATTAGATAACATCGATTCTGTCATTGAGAGTATTGCAGCGAAAAAGTTGGAAGACATTGATGACATTATTACGTTGGAGCTTACAGACAATGGGCTTAAGTTAAACGCAGCCTTGGATAAGTTAAAACCATTTAATGTGATGGAAGTTGTTCGATCTGGCGCAGTTGGTATTGGTAGTAGTCATTCCTTTTTGAAAATTTAAAGGATTTATATAGGAGTTAGTATGAATATTTTTTACGACAAAGACGCAGACCTATCTATTATTCAGAGTAAGAAGGTTGCAATTATCGGTTATGGTTCACAAGGTCATGCACATGCAAATAACTTGAAAGAATCAGGCGTATCAGTCGTAGTGGGTTTGCGCGAAGGTTCTTCTTCCGCTGCAAAAGCAAAGAGTGCAGGCCTTGAAGTTAAATCTATTGAAGATGCAGTAGCAAGTGCGGAATTAGTAATGGTATTAGCACCTGATGAAAATCAAGCTGCGCTATATCAGGAGCAGATACTTCCTAATATTAAACAAGGTGCAACAATGGCTTTTGCTCACGGGTTTAATATTCATTTTGAACAAATTGTTCCACGTGAAGATATTGATGTCATTATGATTGCGCCTAAAGGCCCAGGACATCTAGTCCGATCAACTTACACGCAAGGGGGTGGCGTTCCAACATTGATTGCAATCTATCAAGATGCTTCCGGTTCAGCAAAACAAACAGCACTCTCATATGCATCCGCAAATGGTGGTGGACGTGCTGGAATTATTGAAACCTCATTCCGGGAAGAAACCGAAACAGATTTATTCGGTGAACAGGCAGTTCTATGTGGTGGTGCTACAGCACTTGTTCAGGCTGGTTTTGAAACATTAACTGAGGCCGGTTATGCGCCTGAAATGGCTTACTTCGAATGTTTGCATGAGTTAAAACTTATTGTCGATCTGATGTATGAAGGTGGTATTGCAAATATGCGCTACTCTATATCGAACACTGCGGAATATGGCGATTTAACACGTGGACCACGCATCATTACAGATGAGACAAAAGCGGAGATGAAAAGAATTTTAACTGAAATTCAACAGGGTCAATTCGCGCGAGAATTTATCCTCGAGAATCAGGCGGG
>JBCDBX010000057.1:0-11656 GCA_039182865.1 Pseudomonadota bacterium | reverse complement strand
GGCCATAATGCTTATTTTTGGCCAACACAGTTGCATTGTTCTTTGCGCTGAATTTCAGTTCTAAACTAGCTTCCCAGCCTGACACTATTGTTTCAGCAGGCGATAATGACATTTATTTTCTTTTCTTAATAACAATGATTATCCCTGCTATAGAAATAGCGGTAAAGACTAATAAATATTCTATGCCAGAATGGCTGTGAGCCACCTCATTTTGTATTTCAAAAAGATGGTTAGGGTGTGCTAAAAGATTGCAGGAATAGAGCAGGGAAATTGAAGCGATGATTGATTTGCCAAGTAAAGTTTGCATAGTGAATCTCCTGTTTGGTTCTAAACTTTCAAGTAGCGGTCGATTAAATTATCATTTAGTTCATTCATTTTACCTTGTGCAACATTGCGGCCTTTTTCCAGAATGCAGAAATCTGATGCAACACGACGTGCAAAAGGTAGTTTTTGTTCTACGAGTAATACAGTCAAGCCAAGCTCAGAATTTAGTTTGGTAATAATATCACCAATCTCACGCACAATATTTGGCTGAATGCCTTCGGTAGGTTCGTCTAGAATTAATAGTTCTGGTTCAACCGCTAACGCGCGACCTAGAGCGAGCTGTTGTTGTTGTCCTCCAGATAAGTCACCACCTTTGCGATGCAACATTTCTTTTAGCACGGGAAATAATTCAAAAATAATAGAAGGTAATGATTTTGATTTGTTGGCAATTAAGCCAGTATTTAAATTTTCTTCTACACTTAATTGTGAAAATATTTCTCGACCTTGTGGGACATAACCAATCTTAAGAGTAGCTCTTTTTTCTGCGTTGAGGTTATTTATTTCAGATTCTTTAAATAAAATTTTACCATCTAAAATAGATTCCAGACCCATCACGCATTTTAGTAAAGTTGTTTTACCGACACCATTTCTGCCCATTAAACATGTCACGCTGCCTTCAGGCACATCTAAATCTAAATCCCAAAGCGTATGGCTTTCGCGGTAATACTGATTAATAGAATCAACTTGAAGCATATTAATCACCCAAATAAACTTCGATTACTTTTTTATTGTTTTGTATGCTCTCCATGGAGCCTTCTGCAAGCACATGTCCTTGATGCAAGACAGTGACACGTTTAGCAATAGAGCGAACAAACTCCATATCGTGTTCCACTACAACCACAGAATGTTTTTCCGCAAGTGTAGTCAGTAATTCAGCAGTGCGTTCAGATTCTTGATGGGTCATGCCTGCGACAGGCTCATCGACCAATAAGACTTGTGGGTTTTGAGTAATTAGCATGCCGATTTCCAGCCATTGCTTTTGCCCATGTGAAAGCTCACCCGCATGCCTGTCTTTTTCTGCAGTAAGTCCAATGATTTCTAGTGATTCTTCAATTTTATCAAGCTTCTCTTGATTGTATTTATAGAACAAATTTTCAAATACATTGCGACTGCCTTCTAGTGCCAAGCTTAAATTTTCAAACACAGTGTGATTTTCAAATACCGTAGGCTTTTGAAATTTTCTTCCTATACCTAGATTAGCTATTTCAGCCTCATCCAATTTAGTTAAATCAACATGATCGCCAAAATAGACTTCGCCTTCATCGGGTCGAGTTTTACCAGTGATGATATCCATCATGGTCGTTTTGCCGGCGCCATTAGGGCCAATAATACAACGCAGCTCATTTTTATCGATGTACAAACTCAATTCATTAATGGCTTTAAATCCATCAAAACTCACGGAGACATTATTTAAATATAGTATGGAATCTTGCGGGCTCATGATTTAGCGGCCTGTCCTTGGCGCGTTTTAAAAGGTCTTCGATTGCGAAATTGATCGTATAAGCCAACCAAACCTTTAGGCATAAATATCGTAACGAAAACAAAGATACTGCCAAGAATGAATAACCATGCTTCAGGTGCAAATGCCGTAAAGAAGGTTTTGGTGTAGTTAACAACAAATGCACCAAGCACAGCTCCATAAAGTGTGCCACGACCGCCAATGGCGACCCAAATGACTAACTCTATAGAACGAATTGGCGCAAACTCACTAGGATTAATAATGCCTACCTGAGGGACATACAGTGCACCTGCAATCCCTGCTAAAACTGCTGAAATAACGAATACAAATAACTTAATATGTTCATCACGATAACCCATAAACCTAACGCGACTTTCTGAATCACGTATCGCCATGGCAATGCTGCCAAGTCGTGATTGAGTAATAAACTTACATACTGCATAACCCAATATCAAAGAAATAGCAGAGGCAATGAATAAGCCTGCGCGAGTACTATCGTCCTGTAAATTAAAACCAAGCAGATCTTTAAAATCTGTTAGACCATTATTACCACCAAAACCAAAATTATTTTGGAAGAATGCAAGCATAAGAGCATAGGTCATAGCTTGTGTGATGATAGAAAGATAAACACCCGTGACACGCGAGCGAAAAGCTAACCAGCCAAATACAAAAGCCAGTAATCCAGGGGCAAAAAATATCATTAACAAAGCAAATGGGAACATATCAAAGCCATACCAATACCAAGGCAGTTGTTCCCAATTTAGAAATACCATGAAGTCAGGTAACAATGGATTGCCATAAACACCACGATCACCAATTTGACGCATCAGGTACATACCCATGGCATATCCGCCTAAGGCAAAAAAGGCTCCATGACCCAAGCTTAGAATGCCTAAATACCCCCAGACCAAGTCAACCGATAAAGCTAGCAACGCGAAGCACAAATATTTGCCGAGAAGGGTCATGGTGTATGTGGAAATGTAAAAAATGGAGTCTTCTGGTACGAATAGATTTAATGCGGGTACCACAACCGTCATTACCACAATGATGGCAGTAAATATTTTGCTACCGGTATCGCTTAATAATAAACGTTGTAATAGTGATTGTTTAAACATATCAGGATTCTGCCGATCGACCTTTCAGAGCAAACATGCCGCGAGGTCTCTTCTGAATGAATAAAATAATGAGCACCAAAATTAAAATTTTCGCGACCACTGCACCTGTGAACGGTTCAAGAAATTTATTGGCAATACCTAACGTCATCGCGCCAAACAAGGTCCCCCAGAGATTGCCGACACCACCGAAGACCACCACCATAAATGAATCAATGATATAACCTTGTCCTAAGTTGGGACCAACATTGGTGAGTTGACTTAAGGCCACACCCGCCATACCTGCAATACCTGAGCCCAATCCAAATGTTAAAGCATCCACCCAATCTGTGCGGATTCCCATTGCTTTTGCCATTGTTCGGTTTTGTGTCACTGCACGAATTTGAAGACCAAAATTCGTTTTCTTCAGTAGTAGCATCAAACCTGCTAAAACAAGAAAAGCAAATATAATAATGTAGAGTCGGTTATAGGTAAGCGACAATGCTGGATTAATTTCTAATGAACCACTCATGAAGTCAGGTGTTGCGACTGCGCGATTTTGTGGAGAAATTAAAGTTCTCACTGCTTGTTGTAATATCAAGCTAATGCCAAATGTGGCTAGTAAGGTTTCTAAAGGGCGACCGTACATAAATCTAATAACTCCACGCTCAATCGCAATTCCCACTATTGCCGTGAATACAAAGGCAACTGGAATTGAAATAAGTAATGAGTACTGAAGCAGGCTAGGGAATACTTGTTGAATAATATAGGTTGTGTAAGCACCTAGCATTAGCATCTCACCATGTGCCATATTGATCACACCCATCACGCCAAAAGTAATCGCAAGACCCACTGCCGCTAACAGTAATACAGAGCCTAAGCTGACACCAAAAAATACATTTTCAATTTGCTTGTACCAGCCAACTGAGCTATTGATGTAATGTAGAGAATTATCAATCGCACTAGTTATTTCTTGTGATTGAGGGGTACTAGGTTGTTCTGATAGGTTTGTCTTTAATGAGGTAAGAGCAGTTCTTGCTTCAGGGTGTAAGGACTTTGATAGGGTTTCGACTGCTGCTAAAACAGTCGTGCGATCCTGTGATTTTAGATTAGAAATAGCAAGTGCGGTATTTAATACTTCGATGACATCATCATCTTCTTCTTTAGGAAGTCTTTCCTCAATAAGTAATATGGTGTCGTTATCAAGATTCTCAAACATTTCGACAACGGCTGCTCTTCTTACTTCAGGGTCTTGATTATTTAAACTTAAGCGCGCAATTGCACCTTTCAAAACGCCTCTTAACTTATTATTGATGCCGACTTTTTTAACTTTTTTCTTGGGTAGGGTTCCCAGATCTTCTCCACTGATAATATCTGTAACTAGCGCATCTTTTTCAACGATATCGACGAAGACGATCTTTTTGTCATCTTTACGATAATAGACTTCGCCTTCGAGTAAGCGAGTTAATACGGGTAGGGCTTGTTCGTGGCCTGAGCTTGCAATTTCTCCAATAATGATTTCTTTTTCATTAAACTTCTTCGTCGTTAATTGAGCAAGAAGTGTCTCGAAATCTGCTGGAGTTTCCTCTGCTAAGCCAAGATGAGTAATCAAATTGAAAGCTAGAAATGCCGTAACAAGTAGCTTATAAATCATTAATTAATATACTATTTTTAAAAAAGGCGTTCTAATCTAGAACGCCTTTTATTTTAGACTAAAGTGTCAGTATTGTAACGCTTAGTAATTTTGTCCTGAGCACTTTTTAGTTTCGGTGTTGTAATTACCGCAGTTAATTTCTGGGTCAGACCAGTCTGAGATGATAACAGCACTTTCAGGAAGATAATCCGTCCATGCATCACCAACAACTTCACCGTCAGTTTCCCAAACTATTTCAAACTGACCATCGTCTTGAATCTCACCAATTAGAACAGGCTTAGATAAATGATGGTTTGTATTCATGACGGCAGTACCACCTGTTAAGTTAGGTACTTCAATGCCATACATTGCTTTACGAACAGCATCTACATCGGTAGTGCCAGCTTTTGTGACAGCTTCTGCCCACATCTGGAAACCAATGTAAGTCGCTTCCATTGGATCATTTGTTACACGCTCTTCATCACCAATGAATACATGCCATGTATCAATGAACTCGTCATTGACATCACTCTCAGCACTTTGGAAGTAGTTCCATGCGGCTAAGTGACCAACGAGAGGTGCAGTATCGATACCTGAAAGTTCTTCTTCACCAACAGAAAAGGCAACAACTGGAATGTCGTCAGCAGAAATACCTTGGTTTCCAAGTTCCTTGTAGAAAGGTACGTTTGCATCACCATTAATAGTTGAAACTACAGCAGTCTTTTTGCCATCAGAGCCGAATGTTTTGATATCAGCAACAATTGTTTGCCAGTCAGAGTGACCGAATGGAGTGTAGTTAATCATAATGTCTTCTTCAGCTACACCTTTTTGCTTTAGGTAAGACTCAAGAATCTTATTAGTCGTACGCGGATAAACATAGTCAGTACCCGCTAATACCCATCGCTCAACACCATTATCCATTAGATAATCAACAGCGGGAATTGCTTGTTGGTTAGGTGCTGCACCTGTGTAAAATACGTTTTTAGAAGATTCTTCACCTTCATATTGTACTGGGTAGAAAAGTAAACCGTTTAGTTCTTCTACGACTGGTAATACTGATTTACGTGATACTGAGGTCCAGCAGCCAAAAACCGCATCCACTTTATGTACTTCTAATAGTTCACGCATCTTTTCTGCGAATAAAGGCCAGTCAGAGGCTGGATCTACAACGACTGCTTCTAATTGTTTACCTAAAAGTCCACCTTTTTTGTTTTGTTCATCTATCATCATTAAAACGGTGTCTTTGAGTGTAGTTTCACTTATTGCCATCGTGCCTGATAAAGAATGCAAGACGCCGACTTTAATAGTGTCACTTTCTGAGTAGGCATGAGATGACCAAAGCACCATGAAAGTTACCAGTGCTGACCATATACTTAGCTTTTTCATTTGAGTCTCCGAAGTTAATTTCTTTTGAAGTAAATTTATGTGTGATTTCGCTTTGAAAAAAATAGCTTGTATTATCAAAGTGCAAAATTCACTTGCATCGTGATACCTACACTATTCGTGCCAATTTGCTTACTGAATGAATAATTCACGTAATAAAAGTTATATAACATCATGTAGTTATTAGATATTAAAGATAATTAGAGGAAGGAAAGCTGTTATTGGCTCTTTATAGATGTTCAATGATAGTGCATTTTAAAGGATAAAGCACTTAATTAGTGCGATTGATGCACCTGGATAGACCGATTAAATGTTTCATAATTTAGAGTATCTTGGAGAGCGAATTTGACTAACAATTCATTTTCTACATCATGCAAAAAGTGTGATCGACTGGCCACATATCTAAAAGAGTCTAAAAAAAAATATCCCACCTATTTTTGTAAGCCTGTGCCTTCCTTTGGTGATCAAGAAGCCTCACTATTAATTATAGGGCTTGCACCTGGTCTTCATGGTGCTAATGCTACCGGCAGGCCATTTACAGGAGATTATGCAGGGATACTCTTATATAACACGCTGCATAAGTTTGGCTTTTCAACCGCACCACAGTCTGAACATGTCGATGATGGTCTGGAATTAATCAATACAAGAATCACGAATGCCGTTAAGTGTGTACCACCGCAGAACAAACCTACGCCTGCCGAAACCAGAATGTGTAATCAATATTTAAAGCAAGAATTAAATATTCTATCCAAGGATACTATCGTACTGGCGCTGGGTAGAATAGCTCACGAGGCAACATTGCGTGCATTAGGAATACGTTTAAAGGATTATCCCTTTGGTCATGAAGCCATACATGAAATTCCTGACCACTTTACGTTAATAGATTCTTATCATTGCAGTCGATATAACACTCAAACTCGACGCTTGACAGTTGATCAATTTGAGAACGTATTCGCTAAAATTACGCAAATGCTCAAAAACTAAATCAATGCCTGATCCTGTATCACAATTCGAAAGTAAAGCTTTTTTAAAAACTCTCACGCAACAACCTGGTGTCTACCGAATGCTTGATGAGCAAAATAAGATTCTTTATGTCGGTAAGGCTAAAAATTTAAAAAAGCGTGTAGCAACATATTTCGGTAGTAAAATAATAAGCCCTAGAATTCAATCTATGATGCAATTGATATCGAATGTTGAAGTCACTATTACTAATACAGAAGCCGAGGCCTTATTATTAGAAAACAATCTTATAAAAGAACATCGCCCAAAATATAATATTCTTCTGCGTGATGATAAGAGTTATCCCTACATTCATTTATCAGCGACTGATTTTCCCAGATTAAGTTTCTATCGAGGATCTAAAAAAAAGAAAGGTGAATATTTTGGTCCTTATGCAAGTGTGGGTGCCGTTCGTGAAACCTTAAATTTATTGCAAAAAACCTTCAAGGTTAGGCAATGCGATGAAAGTTTTTACCGTAATCGTTCTCGGCCTTGTCTGCAGTATCAGATTGAACGTTGCACCGCGCCATGCGTTGGTTTAGTCAGTAATGAAGCTTATGCCAATGATGTGGATTATGCGCGTAAGTTTCTTCAGGGTAAGAGTGAGCAAGTGATCAAGCATCTGGTTAATGAGATGGAGCAAGCCTCAGAAGAATTAAACTTTGAGAATGCCGCAAAAGTACGTGATCAAATAGAAGCATTACGGCAAGTATCTCAACAACAGTATGTCAGTGATCTCTCCGGTGATTGTGACATTATCACATGTCGTATCCATGACTCACTAGCATGTGTTCAAGTATTCCAGGTAAGGAATAAAATGAATTTAGGCAATAAAAGTTATTTTCCTAAAATTCCCCATACTTATGATGATGCAGAATTGCTTTCTGCATTTATAGGTCAGTATTATCTGCAGCGTCGTCCTCCAGAGGAAATTATCACGGCGTCAGCACCCAGTGAAAGTGATGTGTTAGCAGAAATGTTAACAAACCAACGCGGAACAAAAGTCAAAATCACCTCATCAGTTAGAGGTAAGCGCGCAAGATGGTTAGATTTTGCTAATAAAAATGTGCATACGGCATTTGAAACAAAACTAGCTAGTCGAGCGGGTATCGAAAAACGCTATAGCGCACTAGAAAAGTTATTTGACCTTCCTGAACCCATTCAAAGGATGGAATGTTTTGATATCAGCCATACTCAAGGGGAGCTGACTGTCGCATCTTGTGTGGTGTTTAATCGAGAAGGACCTGCAAAATCTGAATATCGTAAGTTTAATATTGAAGGTATTACACCTGGAGATGACTATGCAGCAATGTTACAAGCGCTTACTCGCCGGTATACGCGTCTAAAAAAAGGCGAGGGTAAGTTGCCCGATATACTTTTTATAGACGGTGGAAAGGGTCAACTGACTCAAGCAGGGAGAGTAATGGAAGAATTGCAAATTGCTGAAGTATTAGTCATTGGCGTCGCAAAAGGTGAAGAAAGAAAAGCCGGGCTTGAGCAGTTATTTATTTTGGATAACAAACAACCAATATTATTAAAACACGATTCGCTAGCACTACATTTAATTCAACAGATACGCGACGAAGCACATCGTTTTGCGATTACCAGTCATCGCAATCGACGAAATAAGTCGCGTACAATATCACCATTAGAGGAAATAGCCGGTTTAGGTCCTAAACGTCGTCAAAGTTTATTGAAGCATTTTGGTGGTTTGAGAGGTGTGACAAGAGCTAGCGAACAAGAGTTAAGTAAAGTGCCGGGTATTAGTAAACATCTTGCTCAGTCCATACATGAAGTATTGCATAACGACAATTAGTTACATATTGCAAAAAATATGACCTACACCATTCCCAATATTCTGACATTACTTCGCATTGCGCTTATTCCACTGATGTTAATTGTGTATTTATCATCATTTGAATACGCAATGCCATTGGCCGCTCTGATATTTGGTTTGGCAGGTATTACCGATATGTTGGATGGGTATATTGCTCGTAAACTAAATCAAACATCTTCCTTTGGTGCATTTCTGGATCCAGTGGCCGATAAACTTATTGTTGCTTGTGCATTAGTGCTTATTTTATATAAACACCCAAGTTTTTATATTCTTATTCCAGCACTCATAATTATTGGCAGAGAAATTACGGTGTCTGCATTAAGAGAGTGGATGGCGGGGTTAGGCAAAAGAGAAACCGTTGCGGTCTCTTATTTGGGAAAAATAAAAACTATCTCACAAGTTATTGCGATATTATTTTTGCTTTGGTACCAACCACTGTTTGGAATACCAACTTTTGCAGTTGGTCAATGGTTGCTGATAATTGCGGCAGGCCTCACTGTTCTCTCAATGTTGGATTATCTGCGCGCTGCATTTAAGTAATAAGTTATAACTTAGATATTAATGGAAAAACTGAAATTAAGTGACTCATTGATAATCGGCAAAGGTGCTAATCGAACTTGTTATCGTCACCCAGAAGATGAAACTAAATGTATCAAAATCCCTCATTCTAAAAATTGTGCGACTCAGATATTAGAATCGAATTATCTTAAGAAGTTACAAAAGAGTGAGATCTCATGGAGGCATCTCAGTCGCTATTATGGGGAAACAGATACTAATTTAGGTATGGGCTATAGTTATGAATTAATTCAAAACTATGATCAGACAATTTCATTATCTATTACCCAAATCCTGGAACAAAGAAAGACGGAACAGGATTTAAACATCATTAGAAGCACGCTGGACGACTTCAAGAGTTTTATCATTGAGCAGAACATAATCGTGCGCAATTTGCGCCCATACAATATTGTGCTTAGAAAGGATTCGCCAGAAAGCAGTCATGCCGTCCTTATCGATAACTTTGGACATCATAATCATCATTTCCATTTTTCAGATGTATCGAGTTACTTTGCTAAGAAAAGAGCACATAAGAAGTGGAATAGCTTTGTATCATATTTAGCCAAGCACTATCCCAATGATTTCAGCCAATTACGTTGACACTAGGTCGTGATCGAATAGAATACTTGCCTCATTTCAAGCGCGGGAATAGCTCAGTGGTAGAGCACAACCTTGCCAAGGTTGGGGTCGCGAGTTCGAATCTCGTTTCCCGCTCCAAAATTTAGAATTCATCTCATTTATAAATATTTACATTCTGTAATTAGCATTGTGTTGTATCCACATGAATTCATTAGAAAAAAATTAAACTTTTCTGGCTATTTAAGTCGCTTTAATTTATAGTTCGAAATGAGAATCGATAGCATTAACATTTAATATTAATTTTTGACTGATAACTTACGATCAAACATGAAGTTATCTGTAATAGTCACATAAATAACAAGTAATTACTGGAGAGAAATTATGCGTTTATATCTTAAATTATCTGGCCTTCTTGTCGGCTTATTTATATCGACGAATTCGATTGCCTTGACCTTGCCTTTTACAGAAAACTTTGCCACTGATGCGGCAGGGTGGACGACAGGTGATATTGGAACACCAGCAACATATGTTGGTTCTGGAGGGCCGGACGGAAGCTCGTACATAAGCTCGCTGATCCCTGCAAATGCAGTTTTATTCACACCTGGAAGATTTTCTCCTGCATCCCCAGAAGTTCTTTTCCGTTGTCAGGACCCCGGATGCAGTGGCGATGCCTTCAAAGGCACTTGGCTAAACCAGGTTGGGAAATTGAGTTGGTATATTAGGCATAGTGCGGATATTCCTTTAAACGCATATATTAGACTTGCCCCAACTGGGACCGATACTGGAATGGGATTCATTCCAAATTTTCCTGGTGCTAGTGCTTTTGCTAATGAATTTACAATGACGTTAAATCCAAATGAGTGGACAGAAGTTGTATTGCCAATACAGCCTGAGTACTTCTCTTCTTTCAGCAACACATCTTTTGAAGCAGTTTTTTCGCAAATTGACTTCTTACAGATTGGATTAGAAGGTCCAGGGAATTACTCGCAGGACTCAGAGTTTACTCTGGATCTAGATATGGTACACATTGCGCCCGTACCATTACCTGCAGGTGCATGGTTAATGTTGAGTGGAACAATTGCACTCATTGGTGCTGCTAAAAGAAGACGTTTAGCTGCACATTAGTAAAAATACCAACCCTCATCATATTAAGGCCGCATAATATGTGGCCTTTTTTATGTTTAACCATTTTAATTTGAATATTTGACATCGATTAGATGTTCGTCTATATTACAGAACAATTGTTCTTTAATTTAATACATCAACCATGCCAAGACCGATTGAATATGACCGTGATCAAGTGCTCCAAAAAGCCATGGAGCTGTTTTGGATCAATGGGTATGCGCAGACTAGTGTTAGAGACGTGTTAGAAACGACCAAATTCAACCGACATAGTTTGTATGAAGAATTTGGGGGTAAGGATGGCTTATATAAAGAAGTTCTTAACTATTATAAGGATAATGTTGCTTGTGAGCTTATTGATACATTTTTGAAGAAAGACAGCGATATTGAAACTATTAAACAGCTTTTTAAATTAAAAGCAGAATCTTCAGGCGCACAATCAACTTGCCTGTATGCCAATACCGCACAGAGTAAGCATGTTATAGATGATGAGCTCTATAAGATTGCAAAAAACTACAATCAGAAGGTAGAGAAAGCATTAGAGTCTTGCATTAAACAAGCTCAGACAAAACATCAAATACCAAGTAATAAGGATTCTCGTGTGTTATCCCGTTACCTGTTTACTGTGTTACATGGATTAGGAGTCATGAGCAAAATGGGTATAAGTAAAAAAG